>JBAPMH010000086.1:0-1802 GCA_049278515.1 Chthoniobacterales bacterium | reverse complement strand
TGACTAACCACGCGCCAAATCTTGCGGAGTGAGGACCAGCCGCTCGACCCGGCGGCCGCTCGCGATCCCTTCAACAATTTCAGGCACGTCCTCGAGTTTGACCCGGCCGTAGAAGAAATGGTCTGGTTCGACGAGAATGCAGATCCCGCTCGAGCATTGATCCAGGCAACTGGAAGAGCAGGCGCGCGCTTTCACTTTTGCCAAACCGCGCCCGGCGAGCTCTTCTTTCAGAGCAAGCCGGACCGCTTCCGAGCCTTTCTCCGCGCACGATCCCTTCTCGTGGTTTGCGTCCCGGCGATTGGTGCAGACAAAGAGATAACGCTCTCGTTGCGGCATGACGCAGGTTGGCAGCCGGCGATCTCGCGGTCAACCAGGGCCGCGGCCCAGCGCCGCTTCAGGCTGCTTTCCGCAGCTCGCTTTTCTTCGGCTCGATAATTTCCCTGGCCGCGCGATTGCCGGATTGGACCGCGCCGTTCATGAAACCGGAGAGCTCCCCGCTGGTGTGTTCGCCGGCAAAGATCAGGCGTCCATCGAGTTCCGGTTCCGCCGCCTCCTGAAGCAACGTCGTGACCTGACCGACGAGCGGGCAGGTGTAGCTGCCCCGGGTAAATTTGTAATCAGGCCAGCTCATTACGGCCCGTTTCCCGTCGAATTTTTCACCGATGCCGGGGAAAACGCGGTTCAGTTTCTGCCTGAATTTCTCGAGTCGCTCCGGGGTAAGCTCCTTCGCCCCGGAATGGCCCAGGAAATTAGTCAGAATGCCGCTGTCTCCAGTCTGGCCCCGGCTGGTTTCCCAGGTGCATTGCAACGGCAGGTCGGTAAGAGTGCTGCCATTGCTCAAGGCCGGGAGACCGGCGGCGGGATTGCGCCACCAGCGTTCGCTGAATCCATGCATGACTTTGGCATTGTGGCCGTAGCCGAGTTCCGCAATCGCCTTTTGTTTCCCACGGCTCAACGGGAGCGCTTTTATTCCATCGATTTCCCGGAGCATGGTGAAAGGCAGGGCGCAGATCGCGCGGGAAAATTTTACCGACTTGGTGCCGCCTTCCGCGACGAAATCCAGAGTCAGGCTCGAACCCCTCTGCGCGATCCGGGCCAGCCGGTGGCCGAGGTTGATCCTCACCTTTCCCTCGAGCGCCTTCACGAGCGCATTCGGCAAAGAGCTGCTCCCGCCGCTGATCCGCTTCGACTCATCGCTTTCGCCAAAAATTTGGAATCCCTCGCTGGTATCGGCGTTGAGGAGGGAGAGCAGGTTTAGGGAGGATTGCTCCGCGAGCTCCCGGCCGTACTCGATTGTGTATGCGACTCGCAACATATCGATCACCCATTTCTCGACGCCTTTTCCGGCGTCCGCGAAATAGGCAGCGAGATTCATCCGGTCGAATTTCTTCGCCTTGGCCGTGAAGTTCTCGTCGTCGTCGTAGAGGTCCTTGTTATCCGCTGCGAGTTTTTTTGCGAACGGCTCGAAGAGCGGAATCAATTCCTTGTCGGTGTAATGTTTCCCGCCAAAAAAATAGAGATCGACGCCGGAGTCCTTCCCTTTGAGCTCCTGGATTTCGAGACCGAGCTCACCAGCCAGGGTCTTCAAGTCCTCATGGTCGGAATCGACCAGTTCGCCGCCGAGTTCGCAAAACATTCCGTCTTTGTTGAAGTCAGTCTTTGTCAGCATCCGGCCGCCGGTCCGTTCGCTCCCTTCGAAGATTTCGCAGGGAACTCCGGCCTGGAGCAGGCGATAGGCAGCGGTCAGTCCCGCCGCGCCTGCTCCCAGGATGGCAACCGGATCGCTGCGGTCCGCCCCCGGC
>JBAPMH010000085.1:0-1553 GCA_049278515.1 Chthoniobacterales bacterium | reverse complement strand
GTCGAGGGGGTATGTGCGACGATCAAAGAACGACCCGCTGCCATGAAACATGTCTTTTGCGTGGAAGAAGAAGTTCTGTCGCTCCAGCTCATTGACTCCTGCGGGACCAGAAACGCCGGACAAGTAATTGTCCCGAAGATCACAAAGCGCAGTCTCTACGCCCTTCAGTTGCAGGTCTGCGTTTACAATCACGCCTGCGACAACAAGCACCTTCTCGTTGGCCGAGATTCCGCTTTCATCGATATAGATAAATCGCGACACGTTATCTCCGTCTAATTCAACGCCTGAGATGCTTCGCCAAGGCCCCATCACAATACACCTCCGAGAAGCGATTCGCGGAGGGGGGCCGCCATAAAAACCAGAACCAAGCTGGCCCAACACCAGTCACGTGGTGTTGGTGCCCAATTCGTCAACCCGCACTAATACCAATCACGCCGCGGACACGACAAATGCAGCCGAGGCTGCTCGTCGGGACTAAAGGTTGTCCTTCAAGAACGAATCGAGCTGCTTCTCCCAAAGCGCCGGATTTTGCGCGACGAAATGACCGTTCGGCAGGTTGTGCTCCGGGACAAAGACAAACTGCGACGGCGCTGCGCCGGTTTATGGAAATTAGGAATTTATCCTATAATATAATTTCTGTTCCTATGTCGTTTTGACCTAGAAACGACACGTACAGCTTGGGATTCGGTACAATTTCTTCGGCGTTCCCTCGTGGATTTGACCGCTTCGGACAACGCGTGGTTATAATGCCATCGGATGAGCGAGAAATTGCCAAATGCCGAGACCTAAGAAACCCCAGGACGTTCTGCGCATCCTTCGCGAACACGATCCCCGATTCGAAGTTCACGAAAAGCGCGGCAAAGGGTCTGAGCGGATGATTAAACACCCCAATGTCAAGGGTCGCGCAGAGTGCTATCCAATCACCTTCCACAAAGGGCAAGACATCGGGAAAGGAATGCTCAAGGCGATAATTCGCCGCTTCGCACTGCCGAATGATATTTTCGGTTAAGCGGCCGCCACCAAATCCTGATGATCGGACTTCTCGAAATCGCGTTTCCGAGAGGGCGCTTGCAGCTTTTTAAGCTCCTCAGGCGTGTATACCAAAACGGTGGCTTTTGTATCAAACCCTGTCGATTTTTCGGAGACTCGAACACCCTGCAATTGCGCTTGTCTCGCCTTTTCCCAGCGGTCAAAAAACTCTTTGGGAGCAGCAAAATTAACACTTTCGGGCGATCCCATACACGCAGCAAAACTGAGCTGATTATTTACCAATCTCTCTAAATCTTTTTTTGCGGCATTTTCAGTGTCGCCATACCCGAGGACGTCCAAATCGAGAGCGTGAGCCACGAATTTGCTGCCTTCCTGATATATCAGGACGCGAATCGAGAGATCGTAATAGTGTGCTTTCATCAGATCCTAGCGGAGTTTCTCGAATATCCCACGCGCCTTTGACGCCGGGAGTTTCGGTCTGCCGCGAACGCTTTCACTCGTCCGCTTCATTTCAGTTCAGTTTGTAATTGTGGTGGTGTTTGTATTGACAGACGGCTGTCCAG
>JBAPMH010000084.1:0-3583 GCA_049278515.1 Chthoniobacterales bacterium | reverse complement strand
TCCAGTTGCTGCAAGGCAAGCTCCTTCTCACCGCTCCAAGCGAGCGTAACGGCGAAGTACTGCAGGACGCGGCTGCCGTCGACGGCGTCTTTTTCCACCGGCAGCAGGGCGATCGCTCGACGGCCTTCTTCCAGGGCCAGTTCTTTTTGCCCAAGAGCAGCGTCGATCATGGCCAGGGTACAGAGCGCCGGACCGTAGTTCGGCTGCGCCTCGACGAGCTTTTCCTGCTGCGCGCGAGCCGCGGTAAAGCCAGCGCGCGCTTTTCCCTCGTCGTTCGTCATCCGCCCGAGAAGTCCTTCGCCGAAGTTACGGCTCAGGACTATCACCCCTTCGGCCCAGCATGGGTTGTCGTCTCCCCCTTCCGCCATGCCTCGCTCCGTCGCTGCCGCATCCCGCGTGGCCCAGCCCCAGAGCTCCGCGCTATCTATCGCGCCCGGTCGTCCGGCGAAAGCTTCAATCGTTCGCCGTATCGGCTCGGTGTCGGCTCTCCAAAAGAGGTGGTATGCGTCGAGGTTCGTCTGCGTTTCGGTACTTTCAGGGACAATCCGTAATACCCGCTCCAAGGTGGCGACGGCGTCGGCATACCGCCCTCGGAACTGATAACTGAGGGCGATCTGCTGCAGAAGATCGAAGTTGCGTGGGTCCAGTTCCACCGCGCGCTGCAGATTCTGCAGGGCTTCCTCCTGGTCGCCATGCCGGCGCAGGATGTAGCCGGTCATCTCGAAGAGACGAGGATCATTAGGTAACCCTTGCCGCGCGATCTTTAATTCGACGAGGGCGTCGGCGTAGTTCCGGAGGCCATAATAAAGATATTGGGCGCGCGCCAGATGGGTTTCGGGAGCTTCCGGCCGGAGCCGGGCGGCGGCTTGCACCGCAGCTTGAGCCAGGGCGAGCCGGGCTGGGGTGTGATCAGACCCCGATTGGGCGTAGATTTGTTCGTGCGCGACCGCGAGCGCGCAGTAGGCGTCGAAAAAAGCGGGGTCGCGTTTGACCGCCTCGTTCAGAAGTTCAGTTACCTTTAGTCGGTCAGCATCGCGTGTCGGACTGAACGCGGCCCCGAGAAGGAGTGACTTCGCGCGGGTGTAGAGGTCGAACGCGGCCACATCGGTGGTCGGCGGCTGCTCGATGGCTTTCTTCTCGTTAGGCGAAAGCTTCGCCTGCAATTGATCCGCGATCGCCTTGGCGATCTCGCTTTGGATAGTGAAAACATCAGCAAGGTCGCGGTCGTAGGTTTGGGCCCAGAGATGCGCGTCGTTCCGAGCATCGATCAACTGCGCGATCACCCGCACTTTGCTGCCTTGTCGCTGGACGCTGCCTTCGACGACATGGACGACTCCGAGTTGGCGGCCAATTTCACGCAGATTGCGCGGAACGCCGGTCTTGTACTGCATGGCGCTGGTGCGGCTGACCACTTTGAGATCGGCGATCTGCCCCAAGTTGGTCAAGATCTGGTCCTGCACGCCCTCGGCGAAAAACTCGTTCGCCTGGTCTTCGCTCAGATTCTTGAAGGGAAGCACGGCGATCGAGCGCTCCGCGGGCGCCGGGGACGACGTGCTTGGGTAGAAGAAAACCGCGGCCGTAGCGAGTGCAACGACAACTGCTGCAACCGCCGTGGCGATAATGACTCGCTTTCGCCGCAACGTCGCTCGCGGTTCGAACCGGAGATAGGCCCGATGGACCGCTTCGAGCAGCTCACTCGCCGATTGCGGCCGCTTTCCCGGATCGGGCGCCAGCATTCGTTTGATCAATTCGACAATCGATGCCGGAACACGCGCAACCTTCAGCTGTGCGAGCGGCAATTTGTGGTGGCCGGCTCGAATTTCTTCCTGCGTCTTCCCGGAAACCGGCGTCTGCCCGGTGAGGAGATACCAGAGCGTGGCTCCAAGGGAATAAATGTCGGACCGCGCGTCGACGGTTGCCTGGCCCGGCTCACCGAATTGTTCGGGACTCGCGAAGGCCGGTGTCCCAATGAACCCGATTTGCGTTTGCTCGGCGGGATCGGTTTGCGTCAGGAGAACCTTGGCCACGCCGTAGTCGATAATCTTGACCAGGAGCGCACCACTCGGGTCGGACTCGATCATCACGTTCGATGGTTTAATGTCGCGATGGACGACGCCGCATGTTTCCGCGGCAGCGAGAGCGCGCGTCGCTTGTTCGATCACTTCGAGCGCCTGCGAGACCGGCAACGGCCCGGTGCGCTGGACTCGCGCTTCGAGCGTTTCCCCTTCCACCAACTCCATCGCATAAAAACACTCGCCGTCCTGTTCGCCGTAATGAATGACGCGAGCCACGTTCGGGTGATGAATCTGGGCGGCGGCCCGGGCTTCGCGCAGAAAACGCGTCCGCGCCATGGGATTATCGGCCAGGTTCCGGCCGATCACCTTCAGCGCGACGACCGAGTTCAACACCGTATCTCGAGCCCGATACGTGACCGCCATGGCACCGGCGCCGAGTGCGACCGGGATCCCATCGTCATCCAATTCCACTTCGAAATGTCCGTAGCGCAGAGAAGTGGCGACATCCTGGTCCGGCGCGAACGCCCAACTCATCACGCAGCGCAGGCACTCGCCCTCCGGGCCCAGTTGCGTCAACGGATGCTGGCAGGTCGGACAAACTCCGGCCGCGTTTGTCTGGACCTTCCCTCCTGATTCAGAATCGCCTTCGCCGGCCATATGTTGGTGCGCCGAAAAAACAGGTCAGGCCATCAGTATCCGGTGAAGATACTGCAACTCCTGGTCGATGCTCGCTCCATCCGACACCGTGCTGGCCACCTCGGCCCGGAGGATTTCGCGGTAGCGGTGACGCAGCCGCGCCAGCCAGGTCCGCAGGGTGGCGATCGGGACCACAAGCCGGGCCGCCACGTCCTGTTGGTTGGGCGGCGCGGCCCCGGCGCCGTCAACAAAGGGCCTTAGTTCACTCAGCCATTGCGCCTTGCCTTCGGCGGCAAGGTTTGCCTGCATTTGCTGCCAGGACCGTTTCGCAATCGCGGTCGCCCACGTCAGATCGAAGGAACTGGCATCATCAAGGTGAAGGCACGCGGACATTGCCGCCTCGGCCTCGGCCGTTCGTTGATCCAGCGACACCGCCTGTTGCCCACCGCCTCGCTTCAAAGCCTGGGCCCGGCCGTGCTGATCCATCATGAAATTTTGGAGCGAGGAGAGAAGAAAGGTGCGGAGACGCCCCTTTTCCTGGTCGGCCCGGCTCAAGGCGTTTTGTTCGAGGAGGTGGACGAAGAAGCTCTGCACGATGTCCTGCGCGTCGGCCGGCGAGTGCCCGCGTCGCCGCACAAATGTGTAAAGCGGCGGCCAATAAGCTTCGCTAAAAGCGGAAAGCGCTCTTTGGGCGGACTCATCCGCGCCGGCTTGTCCTGCCTGCAAGACGACGGTCCAATGCGTCGTCTGAAACGGCGTGCCTCCCTCCTGTAGCGTTCCCGGAATCGGTTTCGTAGGGGCGCAGTATAGCGCGGCCTCGGAGCGCCTTACGATCAAAAACGGGGCGATCCGTATCGGCGTTTCGTCCTAGTCGGAAACGCGGCGTGCGTACTTTGTAGGGGCGCTTCTGTGAAGCGCCGTTTCTACGGTGG
>JBAPMH010000083.1:0-1744 GCA_049278515.1 Chthoniobacterales bacterium | reverse complement strand
ATCGTCGCTGTATCGTCAACGTAAACCATTTTGAAGAAGCCTATAAGTTCCTCACCCAAATACGCCCCGATAAATTCACTTCGATCCAGGTACGTGGCAAGGCTTCGCCTTACGCTGTCAACGTCCTGCCCATAGTGCCAGAAGAGCCTTCCGTCTCGGATCTGAATGCTGTTATAAATCCGATGGACTCCTCTTACCAGATCATCATCAAACGGTATAACTTTCACGACCACACCACGCTTGCCTGCGCGCCTTACATTCTTTCGCGATACTTGAGGCAGACTTTCCCACCAGTCCTCAAAGCAAGCTGTAGGTATTGCAGCCCAATTATCCAAGTCCCGGTGATAATCATATTTTGGCGTGATCTCGGGTGGCCTTTGCGCAAAGGTGAAGAGATCGGCTTTCAGGTTGCTTTCCTTTAGCTTGGTAACAAACAAGTCAGGGTCTTCGACAGTCACGCCTTCCACGACGCCTTCATCCTTAATTTCTGCAGTCCTGATCCATTTGCCCGTTACTATAACCGTCCGGCCACAGATCTCGGTTGAGGGGACATAGAGCGTCTGACCGCGGATACGGGTCTCTTCTATTTTGGCGTTGGCGCAGGTATCCATTGCGTTTCCCCTAAGACGCCAAGCGAACAGCGTCCATTCCTTCTTGCGCCGCAGAGATTAGCGGCTCTTGACGCGACCCACTCCGACGCAACCATTGTTCGAGCATCACCAGGCTAAACAGAAGCTTATGATTGTCCTGGCGGCCAGACTGGTGACCTTCGAGCAGTCTTCGCACAGGTGTGGGATTGAGCAAACCAAACATAAGTGAGTTTTCATCCAGGAGCACTTCCCGAAGCACTCCGTTGAGCGAAGAGCGAAACCACTGGTCCACAACGTTGGCGGCGAAGCCGCGTTTTTTTCCCTTAAGAATTCGCTGCGACAAGTAGCGCTGGCAAATCTGTCGATGCAACCATTTCCGGGTTCCGTTACGGACTTTGAGATTCGCGCCGAGCCGTTGAACGTACTCCACCACAGTGCGATCAAGATACGGCACCCGGACTTCGAGACTGTGTGCCATCGATAACTTATCCCCGTACATTAGCAGCTCATCGGGCAGCGAAGAGCGAATTTCAAGAAGCTGAAATCCGCCGAGCTCATCGGTATGCTCCATTTGTGACCGGAGCGCATCCCAGTACTCGACCAACTCGTGGCGATCTCTATCGGGAAGAACATCTTCGCGGAAAAGTCCGTCAATTGTTTCTGACGGCGCGAGTGAAAAAACATCTTGATAACGCTTCAAACGATCCGTAGCGCTTAGGGAACGAACACCACGCTTCAACGTTTCATTCCGCGGCAATCGATTCACGGCAAAGCCGGCCATCGATCGGACACCGGCTGGCAGCCCGCGCCACCAATTTCCGTAGTGAATACCCAGGTGCCGCGTGTAACCCCCGAACAACTCGTCCGGGCCCTGACCGATCAAGGCAACTTTTACATCTTGCCGCGCGCGCTGCGAAACGAAGTACATCGGAACGATCGACGATGTCGCAATAGGTTCTTCCAGGCATTCTACGATTTTCGGAAGAGCGCGTTCAAACTCAGTCTGGTCGAGCTTAACCTTTACATGCCGTGCCCCTAAAAGGCCAGCGGTCACGGCGGCATCAGTTAGCTCATCGTCTTGGAAACTCTCGCCATAGCCAATCGTATAGGCCGGCCACGGTCCACCTTGTTCGTTCATTAGCGCCAGCAGCAGG
>JBAPMH010000082.1:0-5081 GCA_049278515.1 Chthoniobacterales bacterium | reverse complement strand
GGCGCTCGCCGCGGCGAGCGCCTCTACATTTTCGCGGATGCGTTGATCGCGTCGATAAGCTGCCGGAAGCGGCCGAAGCTGCGACGATGCGGGGTAAGGATGAGGCGCGGCAAGTTACAGATATCGGGCTCGTTCTTCTCCTGCCGTAACGCGCTGCCCTGAACGATCTGGCCCGTTCGCACAACATCGGAAAACTTTTCGTTCAATTCCGCCAGCGCTTGTTCCGACAGCTTCTTTGCCATCCGGATGACCAGCCAGTCGCCGACCCACCGCGACGAATGATAAACGCTGTAGAACCGGATTATTTCCGCCACGGCTTCGGTCACGTTTGGCACGGCCTTGAACAGATGAAAGTCTTCCGAGTCGATGTAGCCGAACTTGAAAAGATGCTCGGTGATGAACTTCAGCCAGGTTTGCCAGTAAGTGCCGCCGGGACGATCCAGCAACACGATCGGAATGATCCGGGCTTTGCCGGTTTGCATGAGGGTGAGCGCTTCGAAGGCTTCGTCCATCGTTCCAAAACCGCCCGGGAAAAGAGCGAAGGCGTGAGTTTCCTTCACGAAATTCAACTTCCGGGTAAAGAAGTAGTTAAAATCGATCAGTTTCGGGTCGCCCTCGATAGTGATGTTGGCGTGCTGTTCGAAAGGGAGACGAATGTTAAGCCCGAAGCTGTGTTCCCGCCCCGCCCCCAGCTGGGCGGCCCCCATGATGCCGTCGCCGCCACCGGTAATGACCATGAAATTCTGCGCCACCATCTCGCGGGCGAACTCCTCCGCTACCTGGTATTGCGCTTCGCTGGGCGGGGTCCGCGCCGAGCCAAACACACATACCTTGCGAAACTGGCGGTAATTCGAAAACACCTTCGCCGCGTAATGCATTTCCTTCAGCGACCGGTTCATCAGCTTGAGATCGGCGGTGCCGATTTTGTCCCGCGCCATCTTGAGCGCAGTGATGATCATTTCCTGGATTAACTCGGGCGATTTCTCCGCGCCCCAGTCGGCTACGAGCTGGCGCACGCGATCGTCAAACGGCGGATCGATTGATGACTGACGCCGGGCCGGCTGATTGTGCGTCGTTCCGGCGGTGAAATCTTCCACCGCAAAGTTTCGGCCATGCCGCGGGGGTGCGCAAAAGAAAGGTGGAACGCGCGCTGTAGCCGGGATGAGACAGCGCCATTACGAATCGAGCGACGGAGCGCTCGATCCACCACAGCCGTGCGCAAAAGAAAGGTGGATCGGGCGCTCCGCGCGCGATGGGTGCAGCTACTTCGAATCGAGCAACGGAGCGCTCAATCCATCTATGAGATCCGCCAAAATCTCGCGAATGTGGCGAATGGGGAGTGAGTAGTGCCCGGCGCCCTCAACAAGGTGGAACTCGCAGTTCGGCAAACGCCTGGCCACGTCGTGCGCCAGGCGCGGCGCGAAGGTTCTATCTTTCGTTCCATGCCAAAGCGCGACCGGGACGCGAACTTCTTCGAGGGCGAACCCCCAGGGGGTCGCATAAATCTCGGCATCGGTCATGACCCCTTTCGCGGACGAGCGCCAGGCGTGGCGGGCGCTGTCGAAGCAAATGTCGAACTTGCGGGATTCGCGCAATACGTTCGCGTCGCAGGGCTGGAGAAATTTCAGGAGCAACGGCCGGACCCGGAGCGGCATTCGCATCGCGACGAAAGGCCGAGCCAAATGAAAAAGTGACCTGAGCAGGCGGGGATTTTTCTCGCGGAGAATGAGCATCCGCCGATGAATCGGGAGAAGGCCATCGAGGTCCTCCGACCCATCAAGGGGGGGCGCCCCGCTCACCACTGCGATCTTTTCCACGCGCTCCGGCGTCATCCATCCGCTGGCAAAGGCGTAAGGCGCGCCGCCGGAAATCGCCAGGATGCGGAAGCGCTCGATCCCGAGCTGGTCGGCGATCTCGATCAGGAACGGAGGCCAATCGAGCAGCCGGCGATTCGGTTGGAATCGCGAATCGCGAATCCCGGGCCGGTCGGGCGAGATAATGCGCAAACCGAGATCGCAGGCGGCGTCGTGCGCCAGTTCGGCCATGGTTCGTGAGCTGGGCCAGCCGTGACAAAAGAAAATCGGCGCGCCGGCGGGATCGCCGTATTCACTCAGCGCGATCGTGGCGCCATTCGCCAGCCCCAGCGTTTGGTTTCGCTCGCTCATCATTTCTTATGGTAAGGACGCCGCAGCGCGGCTTCCCTGCCAGATGAAAGAGAGCATTGCCATTCGCGTCGGCGCGCCGGATAATAAATAATCTAATGCGGACGGCGGTCATATCACCAGCGAATCTACTTATATGAACGACAACTCACATTCGGCGGCCGGAGCCGGGAAAATCTCTCTCCATGGCGACGGCCTTGGCGCCCCCTCGCCGGACACGGTGGAAAAACGCGCGCGCGAAATTGCGCTGATCGCGGAACGCGATCCCGATGAATTTACGGACGCGGATTGGGATCAGGCCCGGCGCGAATTGCTCGGCAACCAATCCGGCGGCGCTCCCGAAGAAACGACCGAGAACGCCGAGGTCGTTGAGGAATGGAATGTGGTGGCATCATCGACCGGTCATCGCGCGCCCCGGATCGAGGACGAGGAAAACCTCGGCGAACAGCTCGTCACGGACGGGATCGAAGAAGCCGCCCACGACCAGATGGTGGAGGCTCGCCGGGAAGAACTCGAGCAAGAGGGCTGATCGATTTTGAACGAGACCGAACCCCTGGTGGCCGAGGCAGCACGCCGCCCCGGCGAAGGCCGCGTCGGAACGTCCGGCTCGCCCCGTCAGCGTTTGATCGCGCAATTTCGAAAGGTGCGCGATTTCAGCGCCCATCTTTGCCGGAACCTCGAACCGGAAGATTACGTCGTGCAATCGATGCCGGACGTCAGCCCGACGAAATGGCATCTCGCCCACACGAGCTGGTTTTTCGAAACCTTCGTCCTCAAAGCCTGGATGCAAGGCTACCGCTCCGAAGTCCCGCAATACGCCTATCTTTTCAATTCCTACTATAATGCCGCCGGCGACATGCACCGGCGTGACCTCCGCGGCTTGATTTCGCGTCCGACCGTGAGCGAGACCTTTCGCTTCCGCGAATC
The DNA here is from genome assembly GCA_049278515.1 of Chthoniobacterales bacterium. GTDB lineage: Bacteria > Verrucomicrobiota > Verrucomicrobiia > Chthoniobacterales > UBA10450 > AV80. The sequence goes on along the minus strand of JBAPMH010000082.1, from coordinate 1,992 downwards.
GATCGACAATTGCGTGATCAAACTGCTCGAAGAAGCCGATGAAGCGCTTTTCGAAGAAATGGAACCGGTGCTCGTTCTCGGTCTTCACCACGAACAACAGCATCAGGAGCTTCTCATTACCGACATCAAACATGTCTTCGCGCAGAACCCTCTCCATCCCGTGTTTGCTGGAGCCGCTGTAGCCGGGATCGGTGATCCCGGCAGCGGAGAGAACGGCAACGCGCGCCAACGGCCGGGATCAACGAGCCCGGCGACAACGCCGCAACGTTTTGTGGACTTCGAGGAGGAGATCGTCTCGATCGGCCACGAAGGCGCCGGATTTTCCTACGACAACGAAGGCCCGCGCCATCGCGCCCTGGTGCCGGCCTGCTCGCTTTCGAATCGGCTGATCACCAACGGCGAATATCTCGCCTTTATGGAGGCGGGCGGTTACACGCGGCCCGAGTTCTGGCTTTCGCTCGGCTGGACAACCCTCAACGAACAGCGCTGGCAGGCGCCGCTCTACTGGGTTCAACAGGAGGGCGCGTGGTGGAACTTCACTCTCTCCGGTTTCCGCCCGGTCGACGAGTCGGAGCCGGTGACCCACATCAGCTATTTTGAGGCGGATGCCTACGCGAATTGGGACGGGGCGCGGCTTCCAACCGAGTTCGAGTGGGAGCGAGCCGCTTCCCGGCTGCCGATCGAAGGGAACTTCGTGGACGACCAACGATTCCATCCCGCTCCGGCCAATGGAAACAGCTCGTCGCCGGGGCATGATCACGCTTCCGGCCTTCAGCAAATCTTTGGCGATGTCTGGGAGTGGACGCGGAGCGCGTATCTCCCCTACCCCGGATATCGCGCTGTTCCCGGCGCGCTCGGGGAGTACAACGGGAAATTCATGTGCAACCAAATGGTCCTTCGCGGCGGCTCCTGCGCCACGTCGCGAGATCACGTTCGCGCGACCTACCGGAATTTCTTTCAACCGGAAAAACGCTGGCAGTTCACCGGCATTCGACTGGTCCGCGATCTGTGATGAGTGACGCCGCCGGCAGGGTGACGGTGCTCGATCTCGAGCCGGTCAACGCAGATTTTCTCGCGGAAGTGCTGGCGGGCCTTTCCCGCCGCCCGCGTTCGCTTCCCTGTAAGTTTTTCTATGATGAACGCGGCGCGGATCTCTTCCTGAAGATCTGCGAGCTGCCGGAGTATTACATCACCCGCACCGAGACCGAGCTTTTGCGGCGTTACGGCGGCGAGATGGCCGAATCGATTGGCGCCAATGCGGAGCTGATCGGCTTCGGCACCGGGGCGGGAATCAAGACGCGCATGCTGCTCGAGAATCTCGAGAACCCAATTGCGTATGTCCCGGTCGACATTTCCAAGCAGCGTCTGACCGATTCCGCGGTCGAGTTGAGCCGCGCCATGCCGGGCCTCGAAATTCTGCCGGTCTGCGGCGATTATCTGCAGGAACTCCAATTGCCTGTCCCGCGGCGCAAACCAGATCACGTCGCCGTCGTTTTTCCGGGCTCCACGATCGGCAATTTGGAGCCGGAAGTCGCGGCTGATTTCCTGCGCCGGGTCTGCCGGCTCTGCGGGAAGAGCGGCGGCCTGATCATCGGCGTCGATCTCCAGAAGGACCCTAAAATCCTGGAAGCGGCGTATAACGACAGCGCCGGGGTCACGGCGGAATTCAATCTCAATCTGATGGTGCGGGCGAATCGGGAACTGGGCGCGGATTTCGATCTTCCGCTTTGGCGGCACCAGGCGATTTACAACGAAAAGGAAGCGCGCATTGAGATGCACCTGATCAGCGAGACGGCCCAAACCGTTCATCTCGGCGGGCGCGAATTCCGGTTCGAACGCGGCGAAACGATCGTCACCGAATATTCCTACAAACACACGCTGGAAGGCTTCACCCGGCTGGCGGTCTCCGCCGGCTTCCGCGAAGCCTCCCGGGTTTGGACCGATCCGCAGCGGTGGTTCGCCATTTTCCATTTCGCCGTGGCAGAGTAGTCA
>JBAPMH010000081.1:0-11511 GCA_049278515.1 Chthoniobacterales bacterium | reverse complement strand
GCGTGGATGAGCTTGCGCAGACACGCCGCCGCGAGCGCGCCCGCCAGCGTAAACACGGTGATAACGATAAAGGCACTGGCGCTCATTCAGCGAAACGATAGGTGCGAACGCCCAGGTTCTTGCCTGTCCTGAGAAAGCGCGAGAGGGCGAAGTACACCGCCAGGACGATTCCACCCGACCAGAGCCATCCCGTCCATCGATGCGCCTGGTAATGCCAGACCGCGGCCGCCAGGATGCAGGTGAACGCCATCGGCATCATGAATTTCCAGGCGAAATTCATCACGTGATCGATGCGCATCCGCGGCAGGGTCCCGCGAATCCAGACGAAAACGAACAGGAGCACGGCGAGCTTGGCGAAAAACCAAACGTAGGACGGAATGAACTCAAGCCAGCGCAGCGGCGCATGCCAGCCGCCCAGGAAAAGCGTCACCGCCAGCCCGCTCACGGCAAACATTCCGAAGTATTCCGCCAGGAAAAAGATGGCGTACTTGAAGCCGGAATACTCCGTCATGTGTCCCGCCACGATTTCCGATTCGCCTTCCGGCATGTCGAAGGGCGTGCGGTTGGATTCCACCAGACCGGAAACGAAAAACAAAATAAACGCCGCCGCGCCCCACGGGGTGAAGACAAACCAGCGCGGCACCAGGCCGTGCGAATATCCCCCCTGGGCTTCGACGATCGCATCCGGCGAGAGTGCCCCGACGATCATCACCACCGGCAGCACGGTAATGATGAGCGGCAGTTCGTAGCTCACCATTTGGGCGATCGCCCGCATCGCGCCGAGCATCGAAAATTTGTTGTTGCTCCCCCAGCCTGCCATGAAAACCGCCAGCTCCGTCGCCGAACCGACCGCGAAGAAAAAGAGGATGCCGCCATCGATCGAAAACGCGGTCATGTTCCGCCCGTACGGAATCACGCCCAGCGCGAGAATGGCCGGCGCGGCCATCATGATCGGCGCGAGAAAATGGACAACCTTGTCCGCGCGATCCGGAACGATGTCTTCCTTAATGAGCAGCTTGATGCCGTCAGCAACCGGCTGGAACAGGCCAAACGGCCCGACCCGATTCGGTCCGTAACGATTCTGAATGCGGCCGAGAATTTTTCTTTCGAGGACCGAGATGAGCGCGAAGAGCGTCATGAACACGGCGAGGACCGCGGCGATATTGATCAGGCTGGAAGCGATCGCCTGCACCCAATCCGGCGCCGACGCCACAAACGAAAGCAGCCAGCCCTTCAGCGAAACAAAAGCCTGATCGACGGAACTGGCGCTCATTCGCTCTGAAGGAAAGCGATGCGCGATTACTTAGGCAAGGCCGAATGCATCACCCGCCGATGAAAGCCTTTCAGCGGTTCGGATCTGTAAGTCGCTTGCAGGCTGCAACACATTCCGGACAAACGTAAAGCGATGCTTGTTCTGTTCCATCCGCGATGCACATGATTTTAAGGAAATCGCGATAGTGGGGAAATTTCCTCTCGCATTCTGCCTCGCCTGGGAGCGGCGCCGAAGTCCCAACTTTCGCTTTAATCTCGGACATTTTGACATGATGCACTTCGCATACGGATCGATCGAAAATCACAGCTCCGTCCTTTTCGACGCGCATCAACACGTAACACTTCGAATCGTTAACCGTGTCATGGTAATCCTTGTGGTCTCGATCGCTGACGAAAGCCCAGGGTTCGTCGTCGTCGAGTACCCATTCGTCGCGCAGAGTTATGCGATAAGTTTTCCCCGATGTGAAAAGTCCCCTTAGCCCGCGGTCCCGCCATTCATCGGACCAGGGGATGTAAACGACGCGACCCCCACTATGTATGGTCCCGCTGGTTGTTTTGTCGTCCTGCTTCAGGGTGGCGACCCCTTCGAATGTTTCTTCCTTTCCGGTTCGACCGATCGGGTCGTCCCAATCGCGTTCGGCATACTCGTGGGTGTAAACGACAAGTGTCGAAAGGGTCGAACCTGGATCGTAGGCCGCGTGCGCGCGTCCTCCCTGTGTCTCAATCACCCATTCATCGTTTTGCTGCTGGCGCCACTTGGCGCCTCGCCCATTCGCCTCGAGAAGACGTTGAACCTCGGAGTCACCAAACACATCACCGGGCGAGCGCGAATAGGTTTCTTCCCCGCTGACACCATTCAAGAACTTGATCTTTATTTTCAAACCTTGGACCGCGTAGGTAAACGCGCGTTTGTCCGGATAACCGGTTATTTTGATTGGCGGACCGTAACGCTTCTCAATTTGTGCCTGGGTTTCCCAGAGATAAGCGGATGCGTTTGGAACGGACAGAGCCGCGAGGAACGCAGCAACAGCCAAAGAGGGGAAATTTCTCACGGAGCGCTTGTCAATTAGGCGGCCGGGGGCCGCGGGCGTTTAACAATTCGAGAAACTCTCTCAAGTCGCTGCTCAGGGACATGCTTCGAAAGCTCGATACAAATTTGCAGGCGTTCGTTTCCTGTTAGCTTTTTGTAGAATTCGCGGTCCGCCTTCTCCGCGTCCGCGAAGTTCGAAAATCGACGGATCTTCTTTTCCACCGGCGAATTATACATCCCGGGAACCGTGTTTCCGAGAGAAATCAGACGCAGTGGTGACGGCAGAATGCACTGGCGCGATCAACGAGAGTCGCGTAACAAACCGGGATGGAGGATTCAATCTTCCTCGTATGACTCCCGATCCTTATTTTTTCCTCGTCATTTTCGCCGGCGTTGCGCTGATTTTCCCGCTGATGCCGCTGGCGCTGGCCTGGACTTGGAGAAGATTCCTTCAGCCGCCGAAGCCGGGCCCGAAGAAAAATGCGACGTATGAATGCGGCGTGGAATCGGTGGGCGAAGCGAACATCCAGTTCCAGTCGCAGTATTATCTTTACTGCATCATCTTCCTGATCTTCGACGTGGAGGCGATTTTTCTCGTGCCGTTCTCGGTGGCGTTCACGGGCTTGCCCCTGGGCGCGTTCATCGCGATCCTGGTTTTCCTGCTCCTCCTCCTGGAAGGACTCGTTTGGGCCTGGAGCAAAGGGTGTCTAGATTGGGCCCGAATCAAAAAACCGGCATGAGCAAAGGGATCGACGAGGGACTTCGGAGCGAGCTCCAAAAACGGGGGGTCTGGGTGACTTCGACGCAGGAGCTCTACAACTGGGGCCGGAAGAATTCCATCTGGCCGCTTCAATTTGGGTTGGCTTGTTGCGCGATCGAGATGATTGCGACCGCCGCGTCGCGCTACGACCTCGCGCGTTTCGGCGGCGAAGTTTTCCGGCCATCCCCGCGCCAGGCGGACCTGATGATCGTGGCCGGCACCGTGACCAAAAAAATGGCGCCTCAGATCGTGCGGCTTTACAACCAGATGCCCGATCCGAAGTACGTTATCTCGATGGGCGCTTGCGCGATTTCCGGCGGGCCCTTCAAGCAGGGTTACAACGTGCTGAAAGGGGTCGACCGGTACATTCCGGTGGACGTTTACATTCCGGGTTGCCCGCCGCGACCGGAAGCATTGCTCCACGCTTTCATGGAATTGCAGCGCAAGATCGCCGGCCAAAAACTGACCGGTGATGATAAGGCCGCGCATCTGAATCGGGCGCAGCCGAGTGAATTTCCGGTGCCGGCGTTCGGCGCGCACGATTTGGAACCGCCAAATAACCCGGCGATTTTTCGGCCGCCGAAGCTGGAACGGACATGAGGACAATGGGTGGATCGAGCGCTCCGCCGCTCGATAATATTGCAGCCAGGCAGCAAGACAATTCGCATCGCGCGACGGAGCGCACGATCCACCTATGGAACCGTTAGAACAAATCAAGGCGCGCGCGGAGCAGGCCGTAGCCGGCGCGAAGATCGAGATCGTTCCTAACCCAGGGCCGGCGAACCAACCATCTTTGCTCCTCGATCATGAGCATGCGGTCGCGGTCGCAGCCTTTCTCCGCGACGATCCCGCTTTGAAACTGGATCACTGCTCGAACGTAACCGGGGTCGATTGGCTCGATCGCAAGGTCACAAAGAAGATCAAGGTGAAGAAGCTGGTCGACGGGGTCGAGAAAGAAGTCGAGGAATCGCAGGAGGAGTTTTTTCCCGGCTACCTCGAGGCGATTTACCACCTCTTCTCGATGTCGTTGAAGCATGGGCCCGTCATCATCCGATTGCGGACGCCCGACCGGGCCGCGGGGGTGCATTTACCCTCGCTCACTCCCATCTGGCGGAGCGCGGAATTCCAGGAACGCGAGATATTCGATCTTTATGGTATCGCATTCGACGGCCATCCCGACCTGCGCCGGATTTTGATGTGGGACGAGTTCGAGGATTTCCCGATGCGGAAAGATTACCAGGAGCCGGACGATTACGAGTACGAGCCGACGCCGCACGACGAGGTTCTGGAGAAGGCGAAGCAGCATAATGCGCCACGACCGCAGCTCGACGGAGCCGAAGAAATTACGGCCACGGATGAACACGGATGAAACACGGATTGAGCCTATGATTTCAATCCGTGTAAATCCGTGTTCATCCGTGGCAACTTTCGGGATCACCCCGCAATGAGTCCGGAAGCCCAACTCGAACAAGCTCCGCCCGGGATGACGTCGCGGATCGAAGGCGACCTGATGGAGATCTCGATGGGTCCGCAACATCCGTCGACCCACGGCGTCTTTCGGATGAACGTCGCGCTCGACGGTGAGATCGTCCGGAAGCTCAAGCCGGTCTTTGGTTATCTGCATCGGAACCACGAAAAGATCGGCGAGAACGCCACCTACCTCGGTTCGATGCCTTACACAGACCGGCTCGATTATTTTTGCTCGATGACCAACAACTGGGCCTATGCCCTCAGTGTCGAGAAACTCGCCGGGATCGAGGTCCCGGAACGCGCGGAATACTTGCGCATCATTCTCGCGGAACTGACCAGGCTGCAGAACCACGCTTCGCTCCTGGGCTTTCTCCTCAGCGACATGGGCGCCTGGGGCACCCCGCTCATGTATGCCTTTCGCGAACGGGAGAAGATTCTCGACCTGTTCGAATCGCTTTCCGGCTCGCGCATGATGTGTGACTTCATGCGCTTTGGCGGCTGCCGCGTTGATGCCGATGCCGCCTGGCTCGCGCGCGCGAGAAAAATTGTCGATGCCTTTCCGCGCTTTCTCGATGAGTTCGAGACCTTGCTGGTCGCGAACGAGATCGTGATCGCGCGCACCCAGGAGATTGGCAAGCTTTCGCCGGAGCTGGCGATCAACGCCGGGATCACCGGACCCATGTTGCGCGCGAGCGGTGTCAACTACGACCTGCGCAAGGTGGACGGCTATGGACTCTATCCGCGCCTCAAATTCCGGGTGCCGTTAGGCGACCACGGCGATTGCTATGACCGCTTGATGATGCGCGCGCTCGAAATGCGCGAGAGCATCGGACTTCTCAACCAGGCGTTTGAGCAGATTCCGGCAGGTCCGATCATGAACCCGAAGGTGAAGTTGCGCGCCTTCCGGCCGCCCGTTGGCGAGGCCTATGGAAGGATCGAGGGCCCCAAGGGCGAGCTGGGCTTCTACCTAATAAGCGACAATGGGATGAATCCCTACCGTTACCGCGTCCGTCCCCCGAGCTTCATCAATCTCACCGTGCTCGAGGACATGTGCCTCGGCCACACCGTGGCCGATGTGATGGTAATTCTTGGCAGCATCGATATCGTCATGGGAGAAGTGGATCGATGAGGAAGTCAGGCGAAGAATTACGGTTGGTCGTCCCGAGCGAAGTCGAGGGATCCCGGGGAGCTGCTGCCAGCATGGCGGGATCCCTCGACTTCGCTCGGGATGACGAGGAGCTCATTTCATGATCGGCACCGGCGTTCTCAAAGGCATGGCAGTGACGGCGAGAAATTTCGTCGGAAGCTACTTCGACAAGGAACGACTGATCACCGTGCAGTATCCGGAGGAGCGCGAGACGCTGCCGGAGAATTATCGGAATTTCCCTTTCCTCGTTTTCGACAATGATCCCGAGGCGGGTCTGCGCTGCGTGGCGTGCAAGATTTGCGAGAAAGAATGTCCGCCGCAATGCATCTATATCGTCAAGAGCGATGACAAGAAGCCCGATTACATGGGCAAGCCGCAGTTTTATCCGGCAACGTTCGACATCGATATCTCGGTCTGCATGAGCTGCCAGATCTGCGTCGAGGTCTGTCCGTTTGAAGCCATCAAGATGGACAAGGTCTATGAACTCAGCCGGCGGGAGCGATTCGATGCGCTGCTCATGCGCAAGAGCGAGCTGGCCAAGTCCAATGATTATTATCACACCATTCATCCGGTTGAAGCCGCCGAGGTCGATGCGAACCTCGCCGCGGCCGCCGAAGCGAAAAAGAAGAAGGCGTAGCGGTCCCCAGCGGATCGCGAGGATATATTCCGTTTTTTTCGCAGCCTTCTACAAGGCGGACCAGGGGACATCGAGGGCTGCAGTCTCGGGCGTCTTCTGTCCCGCGGCGCTCAAGACAAGGCTATCCGGATCGAGCACAGTGTTATCTCGCCGGAAATTCATTGTCATTTGATAGGTGCCCGGGGGGAAAACGGCGACCTTTGGCCTTGGCCGAAGTGGTTGAATTTCTATTGGGCGATCTGGCAAGAGAAAGAACGCCGTCCCATCACCTCTCCTTATCACCCGGAAGTTGACGGGATTGTAGCTTGTTGTGCTATTCAAGAATCGACGCGCGTGGACGACGGTGCCTTGGGAATCGATCAGCCTCAGGTCCACTGTATTCCCGGCCAATTGCACGTCACCCGGCGCTCCTGTTGGCGCGCGAAATCTTAGCAAGACTCGCGGAACAGCGGGCGGAGGGTTGTCCGGATTCCCGGAGTTAACCACGATCTGTGTTCCAGGGGCGGTCACGTTTTCGCTGCCAAATTCGTAGATCGAGATCCAGGCCGAGGCCGGATCGTCCATCTCCGGCGCGGGCGGTTCGGCCGCGGCGACGGCCAACGGCACTTCGCGTTTCTCGATGCGACATCCAGTCAGGTTAGTGGGCCCACGAACAAGCAATGTGACATTTTCGCCGGCCGGCTGTTGCGATCCCAGTGAGGCCGCGACCAGTTTGACCGCTCCCGGCGCCAGTGCAGGTGGAATAGTCTGGGCGCTGAACGCCCAACCGAGCGAAGTGCGCGTCCAATCGATAGGCTCCGGGGTCCGAAGCAGAAAGGCCGCGGCCCCCACATTGCCCTTGCGCTTAATGCGCGTGATTTCTGTTCTGGCGGCGAGCTGGTTCGCCGACGCTTGCAGAACATTGTCCGCCAGGCGCTCGAAGGCGCGTGCTTCATCGTCGAGGATCGGGCTGTTTTGGTCGCTCGTGGCGCGCGCGTCCAAGTCCGCCAATTCCGTCTCCGTGAGCGTGCAGCTCGCCAGCCAGCATTCATCATCGAAACTGTGAACATGGTGGAAAAAGTCGACGAATTCCGACGTGGTGAAAGAGAAGTGATAGACGTTTTTTGCGGCCTTGCTGAAATCATGGACCTGGACGTCGGAGAACGCGGCGCCGGTCGCCGCGCTGCATTGAAGGGCCAGCCCTCCTTTCGCGATGGTGGGGTCGGTGACGTCAAAGAGCAGCGTTTCGTCCAAATAGATGCGTAACGAATCGCCGATCGCTTCGATTACGAGATGATAGTCGCAGTTCGGAACATAGCTGACTTGGCTCTCTGCCAGGACCTTGTCGTCGGCGACGCGAAGAAGTCGATACGCGCCATTCGGCCGCTCCATCGTAAACAAATAGAAGTTGTCCTGGTCGGCGTAACGGAAGGCCGCACCGATCGTGCCTTCTTGCGATCTGAGGTACAAGCTCACTCGATAATCGCTCCACAGGGCCGGTTGACTCGAATCCGGCGGTGCGACCCCGGGATGGTCGCCCAGCACTAGCATCGTGCCTTGCCATGTCCCGCTAACACCAATGCCCGATGTCTGGATCACTCGATAAGACTTCGGTGCGAATTCCTCTGCTTCCCAGTGCGACGGACCACCGGTTGTAACCAAATCGCCCACCTGCCATCGGCCCAGGGTCCCGGCCGGGATTCGGCTGAAGTCCTCGCGCACGAGCAACGGCATCAGGCGGGCATCGTACAAAGTGTCAGGATCGAGGATTTGCGCTTCGCCGGCGGCTTGCAGCGTTTGATCGCGCGGGACCGACTCCAGGTCGACGGGGTCGACGCAGGGACTGCCCTTCAAGAGCGAGAGCCACGGCGCCTCCTGGTCATTGAAGCTGAGCTTTTCGTTCACGCCCCACGGCTCGTCCAGGACCGCGAGACGGCCTGACTGCTCGCGGACCGGTTGGTTGTTGCGGTCGTAGAGCAAGAGAGACAGGTCCCGTCCCGCGAGCCGATACATCAGATCGACATAGTTCTCCTTAAACCGGACGCCGACGTCATACCCCCGATACACGGGCCGAGGCAGCAATGGCTGTTCGCCCGTTTTGGGAACCGTCGGGGGAATCGTCTGGTCGACGTAGAGGGTCAAGTCGTCGAGACCGCCCTTGGATTTTGTTAACCCAGATGCATCGACCAACTCGGCGGGATAGGGGGGCTCGCTTGGCCTGGTCAGGGTCGTAAGTCCGGGAGGTCCCCCTGTCTGGAAGTAGGCCACCTGGGGCACAGTGTGGTCGGCAAGGACTGTCGAATCATTGTTTGGCCCGGTCATTCTGGCAGTGGTAACGATCAACAGCCGGTAATTCGTGTAGGGCTCGAGCACGTGGCCCTGGGCGCTCCACCATTTGTTCGATGTCCAATTGTGCATGGGGATGCTCCCAACCGGCGCGCCAGACTTGTTGCCGGTGACCACGCGCCACTTCAATCGGATCTTCTTACCATTGGCTGCTTCCGGGAGCATGACCTGCGTATCAATGTAGGTTGGCGCGTCCGTCGTCCCGCTGGAGAGGCCACTCCAGGCCATGCGTCCGGCGATCGGACTGCCAAAGTCGGCAGAGATAAGGTGGGCATAATTCCCGGTAACGAAGCTGCCACCGGCGGCAATGATGTCATCATACGTTCCCTCATTGATGCTGATCTCAAGAACCATGCCGCTGAAGCCAAGGCCACCCGGGATACCCTGCAAATTGAAGAGGTTCTTGAAGGCCAAAATCACATAAGGAGACGAAACCTCGATGACCGGCGTGATCAATTCGGTTTCGCCGATACCGTTCACATTTGGCGCGAATGCATCGTTCGGGCCGCTGGCAGGGTTGGCCGTGGAAGTTACCCATGGCCGCCCGATCCCGGTGGCCGCGGTTGTCCAGCCTGTTGGCAGTCCAGGGGCCGTCACGCTATCAAAGTTCTCCTCGAAAATTCGAGCCCAAGTCCCTGTGAAAAGATCGGCAATTACGATGTCATCGATCCGCACCGCCGCCGTCGCCGGAAGACAGGGATAACCTGCGTCACCGAATTGTTTGCCGAACCAATCGCTCCAATCGGCGCCCGTATGACGTATGTGGTCGAATCCTGTCTTCGACCACAGCAGGAGCTTGTTCTGCCCAACGTTCTTGGCGCTGGTGCCGGGGACCGGCGCCCAGGTGCCGAACAGTTCCGGTAGGGCGGTGCTATCTCCGCCTTTGCCGGCGACTGGCTCCCATTTCCACGTCGAACCGTTCCGCTTTCCTTTCTCCAACCGCACTTCTTTGAGGCCATATCTCACGCTTGCTGGTCCCAATCCGTGCGCGGGATCGCCGATCCGCTCCCGCTCCGGATCGAGCGGCTGCACGATTGCGCCGATCAGCGCGTCGTCGTTGACGTTCCGCCCGAAGCTGATTGAGGGCCGGCAATCCAGCGGCACAATCGGCGCATCAAACGGCGGCTCCGAGTCGTTCGGCGGATAGGGCAGAGGATCCTGGAGCGACTCAAGCAAGAACCCGTCGGCGTCCGCGTAATTAGGCATTAGCAGCGTCGGCATCGAGAGCGGCCATTTCGTGCTCGTCTTGAAACTCTCGATCGACACGTCTTTGAGCACCGCGGGTATCGGGGGCTGCGCCAGCTCGGGCCCCCATTGGAGTTTCACGTGGGCGCCGATCTGTTTCTTGCTGAGGGGCCATGGAAGGTGCAACTCGACTTCGAAATCGCCCACAACAAGGAACTTATGGAAAACGTCGGCCGCCAGGCGCGCATCGACAATGAGTCCCAGGCCGAAGCCGAAGGCCTTGAGATCGACGGCGCCGTGGACCCAGAGATCGCCATGCAGATGTGCCGGTCTGAAGCTAAGGACGACGTTGCTCTCCATCCACGCCTGGAGCGTCACGCTGAGCGGCGGGAACGACCACGTTCTGTCGTAGCCGACCCACGCGCCCATCGCCAGCTCATGGGCATTGAGCATCAGATAAGCATTGGCTTTGAACAGGGAGAGGATGTCCGCCTGAATGCGCTGTTCGCGCGGCTCCTTTATGCCGAGATAGATGTGCCAGGCGGTTGGATCGTCGAACTCATAGTACGCTTCCGTCCCGGCGCTGATTTTGATGAGCCTGCCCTTGTTTGGGTCCTTGGCTTTGTGCTGATATCTTACGTCGAGGCCGACGAGGAGGGAACCCGCCTCCGGGCTGTTGTCGAGCACGGCGAGAGCACGAAAGTCCGGATCATCACCGCTGGTGAGCTGGGCCCGGTCCTTGAGAAGGTTTGCCATTCCCTCGATCAGGATGATCGGCCCAGGAAAAACGATGGCGAAAAGGACCTTGCTGTTAAAAGTGTAGCAGTTATCGGCGTAGGTGCCGATGGTGGCCCCGGCGCCGAACGCCTTGCTTCCTTTCTTGTTTGCCCATTTTTCGAGCTTGGCCACACCAGGGGTCGGCCTCTTATACCAGGATGGGGCCGGGCTGATCGCGTACCAAGCTTCCTCGGGCTTCTTGTCGGGCGCCATCTCGATCGCCAGAAGGCCATCGAACCCATAAAACGCGAGCCCGGTAGCTGCGAGCGGAATGCCGGTTGGCACATCGACGCCGACATAGATGGCGAAGAAGTTATAGGCGGGTGTATCGGTGGCCGTATCGGCCGCGACCGAACCGACCACCAGACTGCCGTCGATCTTCAACTCCGGCGAACGCAACTTAAGGAGTATGTCGCCGTCGAAGCGGTGAACCATCTTGCCGTCGCGATCTTTGAATTCGCGATAGGATACTGCCCCCTTGAAATGGAACGCCTTGGCATCGAGCTCGACCCCGACACCGTTGCAACTGATCCTGGGACTGCTCCAATCGGGTTCGGCGGTGATGCGCAACCCGTCAACCGACGCGCCTGCCGGCAGGCCATCCACCAGCTTCACGCCGCCGGAAAACCCGATCCACTTCGTGCCGTCCTCATTGCGGCCCATCCCGAACTTGGTGATATCGACTTTGAAACCGTGGAAGTTAAACCCGTACTGCTTTGGCAGATCGAGCCACCCGCCGGGCAATTGCACATTCCCCTTGGAGTCGATCTTGAGATCCTTGAGGTCGATCGCCGGCCAGTTGAATCCGGGGACCGTCGGAGTCAGCTTCCCGCTCAGCGTCGCCGTCAGCACCCCGTCGTCGACGTCGAATTTCAAGCTGTCGAGTTCGAGTTCGAGAATGTCGGGGA
>JBAPMH010000080.1:0-2205 GCA_049278515.1 Chthoniobacterales bacterium | reverse complement strand
ATGTGGGAGGGGCCTTTGTGCCCCGAGCGAGATTGCAAGAAAAGCCGTCGGGGCGCAAAGGCCCCTCCCACATTTCATAGCCGCACGCGCTGCAGCCGCAACGCGTTTGCGATCACTGAGACCGAGCTAAGGCTCATCGCGGCGCCGGCGATGATGGGGCTGAGAAGAATTCCAAAGAATGGATACAACACTCCCGCGGCCAACGGGATGCCGAGGGCGTTGTAAAAAAACGCGAAGAAAAGATTCTGCCGAATATTGCGCATGACGGCGCGGCTCAAATGAATCGCTTTTACAATTCCGTTGAGGTCGCCTTTCACCAGGGTAATGCCAGCGCTCTCCATGGCCACGTCCGTGCCCGTGCCCATGGCGATTCCCACGTCGGCTGCGGCAAGGGCCGGCGCATCGTTAATCCCATCGCCCGCCATCGCGACGATGAAACCTTTCCCGCGCAGGCGCTCGACCCGTTCGTGTTTATCCCTGGGAGCAATCCCCGCTTCGACCTGATCGATCTCCAGTTTCCGGGCGACAGCCTGGGCAGTCCGCTCGTTGTCGCCGGTGAGCATGATCACTTTCAAGCCGAGCCGTTTCAGTTCCGCGACGGCAGCGGGGGTTGAATTTTTTATCGGGTCCGAGACCGCAATGATGCCGGCCGCGCGGCCCGCGATCGCGACAAATATCGCCGTTTGTCCTTCGGTCTGCATTTTTGCGGCCTGGTCTTCCAATTCCTCCACGCCGGAGATTCCGTTCTCGCGAAGGAAGCGCGGCTGGCCGACCAGGATCGTCGTGCGCTCTGTGGTCGCGATTACCCCGCCGCCGGTCACGGAAGAGAAACTGGCGAGCGTCTCGAGCGGAATTTTTCTTTCCCGGGCGGCGCCGACGATCGCCGAGGCGAGCGGATGTTCGCTCTGCTGCTCGGCGGAGGCGGCCGCGGCCAGGAGATCGTTTTCGTTGATTCCGGCGGCAGGGACAAGCCCGGTGACGCGCGGCTTTCCTTCGGTGAGCGTCCCGGTCTTATCCACAATCAGGGTGGTGACTTTTTCCATGAGCTCGATCGCGCCGGCGTTTTTTACCAGGATTCCTCCCTGCGCGCCGCGGCCGACTCCCATCATGATCGACATCGGTGTCGCCAAACCAAGAGCGCAGGGGCACGCGATGATGAGCACGGCCACGGCGTTGACAATCGCGTGGGCGATCCGCAACTCGGGGCCGATCGTAACCCAGACCAGGAAGGTGATGACGGCTGCCACGAGCACGGCCGGCACGAAATAGGCCGCTACCTTGTCGGCCAGCCGCTGGATGGGGGCGCGGCTTCGTTGCGCCGCCGAAACCATTCCGACGATCTGCGCCAAAACCGTCCTATGGCCCACTTGTTCAGCCTGCATGACGAAGCTGCCGGTGTTGTTCAGCGTCCCGCCAATCACCTTGTCGCCCGGAGTTTTCTCAACCGGCAGCGCTTCACCGGTGATCATCGATTCGTCCACGGAAGTTCGCCCATCGATCACTTTTCCATCCACGGGCACTTTCTCGCCGGGCCGCACCCGCAAATGATCGCCGCTCGTCACGTCCGCCAGGGCAATATCCTGCTCGTCACCATCGCGAACGCGGCGAGCCACCGGCGGCGCGAGATTTAACAAGCTTCGAAGAGCGGTTCCCGTCCGGCTTCGGGCGCGGAGCTCGAGAACCTGGCCGAGTAAAACCAAAACAGTGATCATGGCGGCCGCTTCGAAATAAAGGCCGAGTTTCCCGTGATGCGTCATTGAAGCGGGAAACAGATTCGGAAAGAACAACGCCGCGCAGCTGTAAAAATAGGCCACGCCCACGCCGATGGCGATGAGGGTAAACATGTTGAGATGGCGGCTCACCACGGACTTCCAGCCGCGGACGAAGAACGGCCAGCCCGTCCCCAGGACCACGGGCGTCGTGAGCGCAAATTGAATCCAGCGCGCGACATCACTGGAAACCCACGACGGCGCATTCGGGAGCAAATGCGACATCGCGAGGAGAAAGACCGGCAGGGTGAGCGCCGCGCCGATCCAAAAGCGGCGGGTCATGTCGCGCAACTCGGTGTCGTCCTCTACGGTCGCGGCCGAGATCGTTTTTGGCTCCAGGGCCATTCCGCAGATCGGGCAATCGCCGGGCGCTTCCGCCTCGATCTCGGGATGCATCGGGCAGGTGTAGATGGCGCCGGGCAGAGCGGGTGAAGAG
>JBAPMH010000079.1:0-4765 GCA_049278515.1 Chthoniobacterales bacterium | reverse complement strand
TGAGGAAACCGGAGAAGGAATTCGCAAAACCAGAGAAGGAACTCCACAAACCAGAGAAGGAACTCTTAAAAACAGAGAAGGAGCTGGTTAAATCGGAGAAAGAGTTGCTCAAGCCGGAAAAGGAACGTCTGAAGCCCGAACTCAGCAAACCGGAAAAAGAATTCGACCCGCAGGATCCTGATTTTGGAAGGCTCGTGGAATCAGTCGCAAGTCGAGTGGTTGAGATGTTAAAGAGCCAGGGCATTGGCAGGTAATTGGCGAGAGCGCCGGGACGTTTGCGGCGTCCCGGCGCTCATTCCGATAGGGCGTAATTGGTTTTTCTGCGCTCATCGAATTACAGCTGGAGCGTGGGAGAAGCGGCGCTCCCGGCGTATTGCACGCCACACTAATTGCGGAACGCCACGCGATTCTTATCGGAAGGACCGCGTTCGCTGCCGGAATTACGGGCTCCCCCACGCCTCGATGGCCGCATTGGTATCATCGAAGGCGCGCGGAAGATCAGACGATTCCGTGGTGGCCATGCCGGCTTTGACGAGCGCGATCCTGATCTAAAAACATTCGTGGCTATCGACAGTGAGACGGATGATCTCCCACTCGGAGATGTCCGACAGTATTGGGCGCCTGACGCCCTCGCGCAGAAGGATGACGAGATCAGGCGATGTGAAGCGATGTATCGCGAAGCGGCGTTGAGAGCCGCATCACATCTGGTTACGCGATTCGCGTGCGGCACTTAAACAATCGATGAATCCAACGGCCCCATTTCGAAATACATCCAGGGTGTTTGCCACGGCAGCCTGCCGTGGCTTATCTCTATCTCGTTAGGCCATACAGCGCCGCTAAAAAGCGCGTGAATGGATGACAAATCTATTCACCTATCACCAGTCACGATTCACTCCGCCGTTGAAGACGGCAAACCGCTTTCCTTCCAGGCGCGAAAACCGCCAGTCATGGACCGCACATTCTCATACCCCATCTTTTGCAGGCTCTCGGCGACGAGCGCGGACCGGCTTCCGCCGCCGCAGTAACAAATGATGGGCGTTTTCAGATCGGGGACCTGCTCTTCGATTTCCAGCTCGATCGTGCCTCGCTCAAGATGTTTCGCGCCCCTGGCGTGATCTTCGCGCCAGTCCTCTTCTTCGCGGACATCGATAAGGACGGCGCCGCCACCCTCGCTCTGCGCCCGGGCCTCTGCGGGTGAAACCTCGGTGATGTTCTTCTTTGCTTGCGCCACCAGCTTCTGGAATCGATTCATGCCCGGAGCGTCCGCTCCTGCTTGCGAAGGGTCAACTCATCCGTTCCTTTGAGAATTGGATTCCGTCTGGGTCGCGATCGCAGTTAAGATTTTCTACATGAAGCTCTCGGGGCCGCGGATCCTGTTCGTCCTTTATTCGTCTCGCTCGTCTCTCCTCACTGCGCTCCTGCCAAAGAGCCGGGCTGGCAACCGCAAAAGACCTGGGTGTTCGTCGTCGGCGTCCTGGGCTGGAAACATTCGGAGATGTTTGGCTCGTTCCCGGTGAAAAATCGCCGGGATGACGCGTTCGTGAATTTCTTCAAGCAAAGCGGCGTCCCCGCCTCCCAGATTGTTTATCTCCAGGACAAGGAAGCCACCCAGCAGCGGATCGACAGTTCGTTCACGGCGCACTTGAAGAAACTGGGCCCGGACGATCTCCTCATCGTCTATTACGCGGGCCACGGCTCCAAATCGGACGACGGCAACGATGTGTATCTCGCTTCCTACGACGCGGGCGATGATGAGGTCGAGGGCTGGTCGATCAATTCAATCCCGGGGAAAATCCAGAGCAGCAAATGCAAACGCGTTCTCTGGTTCATCGACTGTTGCTATTCGGGCCAGGCCGGGCTGGCGATCATGAAGCAAACGAGCGGGCCGGCCTACGCCTGTGTGACTTCCTCGGCCGCGAGCGAATCCTCGACCGAGCATTGGACCTTCACGGAAGCGCTCCTCGACGCGTGGCGCGGCGTTTCCTACGTGGATCTCAACCACGACGGCGCCGTCACCCTCGCGGAATTCGCCACCCACGTGGAGGCCGACATGAATGCTGCGGAAGAACAGCGCTCCACCTTCGCGCACACGAAGGAGTTTTCTCCGGAAATGGTCCTGGCGCCGGCAAAACCCCTCGCCAATCCGAGGATCGGCGATCGGGCGAAAGCGCGGGACAGCGACGGAGACTGGTACGCCTGTCGGGTGATCGATGTCCGGGATGAGAAGCTAAAGATTCATTTCATCGGCTACGAGGACGATGAAGACATGTGGGTGGCGCCGGAAGATCTGCAACCGATCAAGCCCGTTCGCTACGCCACCGGCACGAAGGTGGAAGTGCTTTGGAAAAAGAAGTGGTATCCGGCGTCGGTTTTGCAGGCGAAGGATGGCGTCCATCTCATTCATTACACCGATTACGAAGCGAAATGGGACGAGTGGGTCCCCTCCCGCCGGATTCGGGAAGGGAAGTAGGCACTTCAAAATGTGGGAGGGGCCTCTGTGCCCCGACTTGCCTCCGAATCAATAGGATCGGGGCACAAAGGCCCCTCCCACATTGGTTACTCGTATCTCAAGGCTTCGATGGGATCGAGCTGGGCGGCTTTCCGCGCGGGATAAAATCCGAAAAACACGCCGACAGTGGCGCTGACCAAAAACGCGATCACAATCGACCCCGGCGAAATCAATGACGGCCAGTTTTGGACCGCAGCCAGAATCTTCGCCGATACAATCCCGAGCACGATCCCCACGATCCCACCAATAACGCTGAGCGTAATCGCTTCGATCAGAAATTGGGTGAGGATGTCGCGGCCATGCGCGCCGACCGCCATGCGCGTGCCGATCTCGCGCGTCCTCTCGGTCACGCTCACGAGCATGATGTTCATGATGCCAATGCCGCCAACGACGAGCGAAATCACCGCCACGCCCGCGAGCAACCACGTCATCGTCTCGGTGGTGGCGGTTTGGGCGGCCGCGATTTCCTCCTGGTTACGGACAGTGAAATCGTCGTCGCGTCCTTCCCGGATGTTATGGCGCTGGCGGAGAAGGGCGATGATCTGCTGCTGCGCCGGAGCCAGATCGGCCGTGCTGGCCACCTGCGCGTTGATGTTCCGCAAAGTCGTCCCGCCACCCATCACCCGCTTCATGGCGCTCGTGAACGGCATGATCACGATGTCGTCCTGATCGGTCCCCTGCGAGCTAAGTCCCTTGGGAGTGAGGACGCCGGTGATCTGAAAGGGAACGTTCTTCACCCGCAAAACCTGGCCAACCACATCTTCGCTCCCGAACACCTGCGTGGCGGTGGTGCGGCCGATAACACAAACCTTGTTCGCGCTCCGCACGTCCTGGGCCGTGAATGGAGCGCCGTCCGCCAGCGGCCATTGCCGGAGATCGAAGTAATCGGCGGACTCGCCGTAGATGCGGGTGAACCAGTTCTGATTTCCCGCCGCGACCTGCGACGTGGAAACAACTTCTTCGCTAACCAGGGTGACGGCCGGGATCTCGCGGCGAATCGCTTCGGCATCCTCAATTTTCAAGGTCCCGGCGCCTCCCCACCCCGTCCGAATGCCACTCGCGGTCGTGCTTCCGGAGAAAATCAGAATGACGTTTTCGCCCAGGCTTGCGATCTGGGCCTCGACCTGCGCTTTGGCGCCGGTGCCGATGCTCACCATCGCGATCACGGCGCCGACCCCGATAATGATGCCGAGCGCGGTCAGGGCCGAACGCATTTTGTTTCGCCGCAACGCCCGCGCCGCGATCTTGAAGGTCGAAGCGAGCCGGATTCGGCGGCCGAGATTCTTGCCGGTCATACCGCGGCCTCCAAAGCCTCTGTCGCGGAGAGCCGTTCGAGCTCGGTCGCGGCGTGGAGGCGATTCGCGACCAGATGATCGCTCCGGACCAAACCATCTTTCATTACAATGTTGCGGCGCGCATACGCGGCAATATCCGGTTCGTGGGTCACCATGATGACAGTGATCCCCTTCTCGTTCAGGGACTGGAAGATTTCCATCACTTCCACGCTCGTCCGGCTGTCCAGGTTTCCGGTCGGCTCATCGGCCAGGAGCACATCCGGGTCGTTGATCAACGCACGCGCGATCGCGACCCGCTGCTGTTGCCCGCCGGAAAGCTGGCTTGGGGTGTGGTCGCCGCGGCCCTGCAAACCGACCGCCGCCAGGACTTGCTCCGCTTTTTCCCGCAGTTGGGCACTCGTCAGCGCCTGTTCGGAGTAAAGCAAAGGCAGCTCGACGTTCTCCAACGCGGAGGTGCGCGCGAGCAGATTGAAATTCTGGAAGACGAATCCGAGCTTTCGATTCCGCACGTCCGCCAGCTCATCGCGGCTCAACGACGAAACATCTTCGCCGTCGAGGAAATAGCGCCCGGCCGTCGGCCGATCCAGGCATCCGAGGATATTCATCAAAGTCGACTTTCCGGAACCGCTCGAGCCCATGAGGGCAACGAATTCGCCGTGCGAAATCTCTATCGACACCCCCCGCACGGCCTGCACTTCGACTTCGCCCGTTCGATAGGTCTTTCGAACATCGTCGAGCCGAACCGCTACGCCGTTGGAAGAATCCTTGCTCATGGCCGCCGCCGCGGACCGCTGAATGGATTGGTCGCCTGAGTGTCCGCGGAGGCGTTTTCGGTCATCCCGGTGACCACTCGATCGCCCTCTTTCAAGCCTTCCGTGACTTCCGTCGTGATCCCGTCGCTGATCCCCGTCTTGATCGTTGTCGCCGTCGGCTTCGAGGCACCGGACGCGAGCACGTACAC
>JBAPMH010000078.1:0-1695 GCA_049278515.1 Chthoniobacterales bacterium | reverse complement strand
GCAATGCGGCGGTCGAATCGTCCCGGACGAAGCAGAGCCTGGTCGAGGACGTCGGGCCGATTCGTCGCGCCGATGACAATCACGCTCGTGGACGAGTCGAACCCGTCCATCTCGGTGAGGATCTGGTTCAACGTCTGCTCGCGTTCGTCGTTGCCGCCGCTGAAGCCGGCAACTCCTGATGTCCGTGACCGGCCGATCGCGTCGAGCTCGTCGATGAACACGATCGAAGGCGCCGCCTCCTTCGCCTGCGTGAAGAGATCGCGTACGCGTGACGCCCCGACGCCGACGATCGCCTCCACGAACTCCGACGCCGCCAGCGAGAAGAACGGAACGTCCGCCTCCCCCGCGACCGCCCGCGCGAGCAGCGTCTTGCCAGTTCCCGGCGGCCCGGAGAGCAGGACTCCGTGCGGGATGCGGCCGCCGAGCTTCTGGTACTTCTCCGGGTGACGGAGGAAGTCGACCACCTCCGTCAACTCGCCCTTCGCCTCGTCGATCCCCGCGACGTCCGCAAAGGTGATGCGGTCGCCACTTGGTTGGTAGCGACGTGCGCGCGAGCGGCCGAACGAGCCGAGAACGTTCTGCACGTTGCCCGCGCGGCGCATGATCCAGAAGAGGAGGAAGATGAAGAGGATCGTCGGCCCGAAGCCGAGTAGCAAGTTCTGCCACCACGGCGCTCCGCTGTCGAGCGGCTGCGCGTTCACGACGACGCGCTTTTCCTGGAGCAGCCGCGACAGTGCATTGTTGTCGGCAAAGGCAGGGATCTCCGTCCGGAAGCGCAGCGTCGGCTTCGAGCCCGCGTACTTCTGTTTCTGCGTGAAGGTCCCCTGGATCGCCGTTCCCTTCGAGGTGATCTCCTTGACGTGACCGTCGGTCACCTGTTGCAGGAAGAACGGGCTGTACGGGACCCGGATGCGCGATGCCGGCTGCGTCGCGCGCGAACCGAGGTAGAAGTTGAAGCCGAGCAGGATGACCGCGAAGATGATCCACCCGCGCGTTGGACGAAAACGCGGCGGCTGCGGGGAGGGCGGCGAGGATCCGCGCGCCCCCGGCGCCGTGCTTGCCTTCTTGGGCTGATCGTTTCGCACCGCCATCAGACAGCGCAGCCAATCGGACGGTTCCGAAACACGATCTGAGATTCTCCCCGATTCGGGCCCTCAAGCCTCATGAGCTGGCCACGAGGTCGTGATACTCGGGATGCTGCTGGATGTAACGGGCGATGAAGGGGCAGAGGGGCACGACGACGAGCCCCTTCCCACGCACGTCTTCGAGTGCGGCCTCTGCGAGGCGGTTCCCCAGTCCGCGGCCCTCGTACGACTCGTCGACCTCGGTGTGTATGAAGATGATGCGGTCGTTTCGTAGTCGGTAGGCGGCAAAGCCGATGACCCGACCCCCGAGCCGGAGCTCGTAGCGGCTCGCCTCGGGCACGTCGACGACCTCGGCCTGAGTCAACGCCGCGTCAGGCACGAAAGCCGACCTTCTTGTGCGTGCCGTCGCAGAAGGGCTTGTTTCCCGATTGCCCACACCGACAGAGCGCAGCCCGCTCACCCTCGTAGAGAACGGCTCCGTCTGCGTCGAGAATGCGCACGCCACCTGAGAGGAGCAGCGGTCCGTTTGCGGACGCGCGGACCTCGAACGGCTGCTGTCGCCTCGGCGGCGAAACGCCGATCCTGCGCGTGCGCAGGGCACCGGATGGAC
>JBAPMH010000077.1:0-4251 GCA_049278515.1 Chthoniobacterales bacterium | reverse complement strand
CTCCTTGGCAGCTTCTTTTACGAGCATGATTTGCTAACCGCGGCTGGTGACAGCCGCCTCGACATCGAGCAAAATCGAACGAAGTAAGCGCGAATGGAAAAAGCGGACTACGAATGGATCGCGGCGGGCGAGGAATGGTCGGAACCTTGGGGCGGTTCGGCGGCGCAATGGTTTGGGAGCATTCTGCCGCGAATCCAGGCCGGGCTGCCGGCGAACAATATCGTGGAAATCGCTTCGGGGTTCGGGCGGTGGAGTAATTACCTGAGGCAACATTGCCATCACCTCCATCTCGTGGAGCCGGATGCTCAATGCCTGGAGGCGTGCCGGCGCCGGTTCGGCCCGGACCCGGCCATCAGCTATCATCTGAACGATGGCCGGAGCCTCGCGATGATTCCGGACGGATCGATCGATTTCATTTTTAGCTTCGACTCACTCGTGCATGTGCGGCGGCAAACCATCGAAACTTATCTGGGTCAATTTTCGGCGAAATTGACCCAGGACGGGCTGGCGTTCATTCATCATTCGAACCTGGGCGAGTTCGCATCGTCGATCTCCCGCCGGGCGCGGGCGCTGGCCGGCAAGGGCAAGGCGGCCGGGGGGGATCACCAGCGTGACCCGGAGATGACGGCCGGGTTGTTCCGCGAGATCTGCGAACAGAACGGCTTGAAGTGTCTTTGCCAGGAGCTCGTGAACTGGCGCGGCCGGCGGCTGATCGATTGCTTTTCAACCATTGCGCGGCACGATTCCAAATGGCAGAGCACGCCGCGGCCTTACCGAAATCCCGATTTCATGCGCGAAGCTGAGTTGATTCGCCGGCGCGCCCGGCATTATCCAAAGACATGAACTGCTGGATCGGCACCTCAGGTTTTCAGTATCCGGAATGGAAGGGGACGTTTTATCCGGAGGATTTGCCGGCGGGCAAGATGCTGGCGTTTTACGCGGAGCGCTTCACGACCACGGAAGTAAATTACAGTTTTCGACGAATCCCGAGTCCCAAGACGATCCAGAACTGGTGGGAAGGAACGCCGGAGCGTTTCAAGTTCAGTCTGAAAGCGCCGCAGAAGGTGACGCATTTCGCAAGGCTCAAGAATTGCGGCGATACCATGCGTTACTTTTGCCAGGTCATCTCGGATTTGGAGGCGAAGCTGGGGCCGGTGCTGTTCCAGTTGCCGCCGAATTTGAAGAAGGACGCCGCGCTTCTGGCGGAGTTTCTCAACGACGTGCCTGCCGGGCTGCGGGCCGCGTTTGAGTTTCGGCATCCCTCCTGGTTTGACGAAGAGGTGTTCGCGATCCTGACCGGAAAGAACATTGCCCTTTGCCTGGCCGAAAGCGCGGACCTCACCACGCCCGTCGTAGCGACGGCCGATTACGGTTATCTACGACTAAGGCGCGAAGATTATGCCGATGCCGACATGGCGCGATGGGCGACTGCGATCAGAGAGAAGGAAAGCGTTTGGCCGGACGTGTTCGTGTATTTGAAACACGAAGAGAGCGGAATGGGGCCAAAGCTGGCGCAGCAGCTGATGGGAATGCTGGCGGGTTAGAAAAGAGTTGAGAGTCGTTAGTTGAGAGTTGAGAGACTTGAGATCACCGCTCGGTGCTTCTCTCAACTTAATCGACGGACCTCGATCGCGCGATTGACGCGGCAGGAAAGCTTGCGTGACAGATCTTCGACTGGGAGGTCCCTCGGCGCGCTGCGCCAGCCTCGGGATGACGGCGGTTTGGAAAGCGCCGCGAAAGGAGTTGAGAGTCGTTAGTTGAGAGTTGTGAGAGTTGAGAGACTTGAGATAACGGCTCGCTGTTTCTCTCAACTACAGACTCTCAACTTGATCTGACGAGACCTCGACAGTGCTAAAGGTGGATCGCGCGCTCCGTCGCGCGATGGGTTCCGCGGTTGCGAGGTTCTCAGTCATCGAGCGGCGGAGCGCTCGATCCACCTAAGCCGCGACGCGGCGCTTTTGTTTGACCAGCGTGGCGGTGGAACTGCTGCTCGAGCGCGCTCCGTTCCGTTTTGGTTTGACCGATTGATTCCGGTTCAGGCTTTCCTGAAGGACCTTCACCAGGTCGACCACGTTGGTGGCGCGCACGGCCGTCGCAGGCTTGGCGGCGACCTCTTTGTGCTGCGCTTTCTTTTCGATCAGGTCCATCACGGCAGTGCGATATTCGTCGCGATATTTCTCCGGCTCCCACGCTACCGACATGCTCTCGACGAGCGATTGGGCCATCTTCAATTCCTTGTCGGTGATTGCCGTGACGCTGCCGTTCTTCAGTTCTTCTGGACTCAAAATTTCCGACGCGAAGTGCATCAGGTCGAGGACCAGGAACAATCCGTCGGGCTTGACCGAGGCAAGGTATTCGCGATTGCTGATCACCACTTTGGCGATCCCGATCTTGGCGGTCCCGCTGAGGGCCTTGTGCAAAAGGGCGTAGGCCTTTTCGCCTCCTTTTTGAGGTTCGAGGAAGTAAGGCTTGTAGAAGAATTTCGGATCGACCTGGCCGAGTTCGACGAAGTCCGTGATGTCGATCGAGTGGGTGGACTCGATTCGGACTTTGGCGAAGTCCTCTTCTTTCATGACAACATATTGGCCACGCTCGTACTCGAAGCCTTTGACGATCTGGTCGGCGCCCACTTCCTTCGAGTCCACTTCCGCCACCTTTTTGTACTTTATGGGGCTGAGATCGGTGGCCCGAAGCTGCCGGAAGCTGAGCTTCTCTTCGCGGGTAGCCGGGTAAACGGCAATCGGGATATAAACCAGGCCGAAGCTGATACTGCCTTTCCAAATCGCACGCATAATGGAGCGATCTTATTCACAAGCGGGTTCTAATGTCAATCCGGGCAGCCTCTTGGCGGCGGCGGAGAATTTTCGTATTGCCCGTTTTTAAGCTTGCCTCGAAAACGTTATCCGGCATGCTCCTTCCATGTTAAAACCTCGCCAGTTCCTTCGTGCTCTTGCAGCACTAACGGCCGGAGCCCTCTCCGGACTTGTTTCCCTCACGTCGTTTGCCGCTCCTTCGGCAGGCGTTCTCGATGATACCCACGCCAATGTCAGGGCCGTCATGGCCGTGCAACAGGAAGTCACCGCCGACTGGATGCGCCAGAAGGAAGTCCTTGGCACCGCCGTGGGGCTTGATGCTTCCGGCAACACGTCCCTGGTCGTTTACGTCGATCAAGACGCGACCAAGGCAGGGGATGTGGTTCGCAGTCTCCCGCAAGAATTGCGCGGCGTAAAAGTGCAGGTGCAGTTAACCGACAAGTTCCGTTCGATGGTCGGCTCGGCCGAGAGCGTCACCGCCGTCAGTCATAAAGCGAAGCAGACGCCTCCGATACAGCTCGGCACCTCCGGGGGCTGGACCTACGATCTCGCCAATGGCTTCTGCTGTGGCGGGACGCTCGGCTCGCTGGTCTCGATCGCGGGAGTGCAGCACATCCTCAGCAACTATCACGTCTTCGAGTCGGACATTGTCCCGGGCGGCAACAGCCGGGTTGCGATGACAGGTGACCCGATCATTCAACCCGGTCTCATTGATGTAAATTGCAACGCCGCTAATGCGCAGAACGTGGCCCTGCTGGTCAAGAGAAGCTCCCTTCCCGCCAGCAATGTCGATTGCGCCATCGCGTCGGTGATTCCCGGCCAGGTCCGAACCGACGGCGCCATCCTCGAGATCGGCACCATCTCCTCGACGACCCAGGCGGCGTCGATTGGACAGGCGGTCAAGAAAAGCGGCCGCACTACCGGATTGACGCGCAGCTCGGTCTCGGGCTTGAACGCGACCATCAGCGTTCAGTACGACAACGAGTGCGCAGGCGGCGTGGCCTTCACCAAGACCTTCACCGGCCAGATCGTCGTCAGGAACAACGGCAGCCGGTTCCTGAACAGCGGCGATTCCGGTTCGCTCATGGTGCAGGACATTTCGACGAATCCGCGCGCCATCGGGCTGCTCTTCGCGGGCAGCAGCAGCACCGCGATCGCCAACCCCATCGGCCAGGTGCTGACCTTTCTCGGCGCGACCATGGTCGGGAATTAACCTTTAACTAACTTGCACGAATCACCCGTTCGCTTTGGCGAACGGGTGTTTTCGTTTTTGGGCCCTGGTAGGGCGAGACGCTGTCGAGCCGCGCGCCATCTAAAACGTCAATTCGTTCTCAGCGTGACATTGTAGCGACGGCGCTCGGTCGCCGTGCAACAGCTTCGCAGCTTATCACGCGTGTTTACGCCGACAGAGCGGCGTCGCTACAGCACGAGATAGCGT
>JBAPMH010000076.1:0-7399 GCA_049278515.1 Chthoniobacterales bacterium | reverse complement strand
GTTCACCCTCCGCGCCGGGTAAAGTGACCATCTCGACATCCTCGGAGTAAGCGGTCGCTTCCGGGGTAACGATTTCGAGTTTCAAGGTGGCCATTGGAAGAGAGGTTGAGAGTTGAGAGTCGTTAGTTGAGAGACAGAAAAATAAATCAGGTGGACGGGTCTTGGATCTTGACTCTCAACTCTCAG
This sequence comes from Chthoniobacterales bacterium, assembly GCA_049278515.1. GTDB lineage: Bacteria > Verrucomicrobiota > Verrucomicrobiia > Chthoniobacterales > UBA10450 > AV80. Next base: position 7,213 of record JBAPMH010000076.1, on the reverse strand, counting down.
CTAAGAACTCTCAACTTCCTTGATCATGTCGATGCCGCCCTTCATGTAGAAGTTCTGTTCGGGAACTTCATCATGTTTGCCGTCCAGGATTTCCTTGAAACCACGAACGGTCTCGGCAATCGAAACGTATTCGCCCTTGGTGCCGGTGAACACTTCGGCGACGTGGAATGGCTGGCTCAGGAACCGCTGAATCTTGCGAGCGCGCAAAACCGAGAGTTTGTCTTCCGGACTCAATTCATCCATGCCGAGAATCGCGATAATGTCCTGGAGATCGCGATAGCGCTGCAAGACTTTCTGAACGCCGCGAGCCACGGCGTAATGCTCTTCGCCGACAACGTCAGGGGCAAGCGACTTGGAGGTCGAGGCCAGCGGATCGACGGCCGGATAGATGCCGAGCTCGGCGATGGAGCGTTCGAGCACGATCGTCGAATCGAGGTGGGCAAACGTATTCGCCGGCGCCGGGTCGGTGAGGTCGTCCGCGGGAACGTAAACGGCCTGGACCGAGGTGATGGAGCCTTTCTTGGTCGAGGTGATGCGTTCCTGGAGGTCGCCCATCTCCGCGGCGAGGGTTGGTTGATAACCGACCGCGGATGGGGTTCGTCCGAGCAGCGCCGACACTTCCGACCCAGCCTGCGAGAATCGGAAGATGTTGTCGATGAACAACAAGACATCCTGATTACGTTCATCACGAAAATACTCTGTCATCGCCAGGGCGGAGAGCGCCACCCGGAGACGGGCCCCCGGCGGTTCGTTCATCTGGCCGTAAACCAGCGCCACCTTCGATTTGCTCAGATCCTTTTGATCGATGACCCCGGCCTCGCTCATTTCCGTGTAGAGATCGTTCCCCTCGCGCGTTCGTTCGCCGACCCCCGCGAAAACCGAGAACCCGCCGTGGCCTTTGGCGATATTGTTGATCAGCTCAAGAATGACGACCGTCTTGCCGACGCCGGCGCCGCCGAACGCCCCGACTTTGCCGCCCTTGGTGAAGGGGCAGATCAAGTCGATGACTTTGATGCCGGTCTCGAGAATCGTGGCGCCGGTATCCTGATCGGTGAGGTCCGGGGCCTTGCGATGAATCGGATAACGTTTCGTGAAAGTAACCGGGCCGCGATCATCGACGGGATCGCCGGTAACGTTAAAGACGCGGCCAAGAGTCCCCTCGCCTACCGGAACGGTGATCGGGCTGCCGGTGTCGTTGACCGGCATTCCGCGCTTCAATCCTTCCGTGGACGACATGGCGATGGAGCGCACCCAGTTTTCGCCGAGATGCTGCTGCACTTCGAGGGTGAGCTTGGTGGGGTTGCCGTTGACCTCGTATTCAAGTTCGAGCGCGTTATAGATCCGGGGCAGCTCGCTGGTGTTATTAAATTCCACGTCCACCACGGGACCGATGACTTGAACGATTTTTCCTTTATTCATAAATGAGTCTTAGCCGCCGACCGCCATCTGGGCGGTGGAGATTTCGAGCAGCTCGGTGGTGATGCTGGCCTGTCGCATCTTGTTGTATTCGAGCGTGAGGTCCTTGATGAATTGCTTCGCGTTGTCGGTCGCATTCTTCATCGCGACCATCCGCGAGCTGTGCTCCGAGGCGCGGGCATCGAGGACCATCTGGTAAACCTGATAGTGGAGATAATACGGGAGCATCACATCGAGGACGCCTTCGGGAGTTGGCTCGAAGAGGTAACCGATCATCGGATCCTGGCTCTGGTTCGCCGCGGCCGCTTCCGCCTGCGCCTGCGGCAATTCGAAGCTCGATATCGGGAGAAGCGTCCTGACCACCGGCTTCTGATTGATGGTGTTGATAAAATGAGTGAAGAGCACCGAGACCTTGTCCACTTCGCCGCTCAGGAATTTTTCGATGCAAAACCGGGCGATTTCCTTTGTCTCGGAGAAGGCGGGCGCATCCTTCAATTGAAAATCGGCCAGCAGATCGCGTCGGGTGCGGGCGATGAACTGCCGCGCTTTCGCGCCTGAGACTACGTAGCTGGTTTTCTCCAGATCGAACTTCGCCACTTCGCGGAACAGATTCGTGTTCAGGGGGCCGGCGAGTCCTTTGTCGGTGCTGAGGATGACGACGAGCTCCTTCTTCACTTCCCGGACCTGGAGAAGCGGGTGGAGCTTGGAATCGGTGCGTTGCTGGAGCGAGACCAAGACGCGATTCATCAGGCTCGCATACGGCCGGCCGGCCAGGGCCAGGTTCTGGGCCTTGCGCATTTTCGACGCGGCCACCATCTGCAATGCCTTGGTGATCTGCGACGTGTTGCGGATCGATTTGATCCGGCGCCGGATGTCTTGGGTGTTTGCCATGTTCGTTAATTGTAGGGCGTCTGGGTCAGGCGCCGTCGGTTGGCCGGCGTTTCACAGAAACGCCCTACAAATTGTGAAATCATTAGGTCACGGGATTTGTCGATTTGAATTCGTCCAGCGCGGCGGCGAGATCGGCTTCGAGGTCCTTGTCCAGGGCGCCTTTGGTCACGATGCTGGCGAGCACGCTTTCCTTCCGGGTGCTCAGATATTCCTGCAGTTTGATCTGGAACTGTTTCACCTTTTCGACCGGCACGGAATCGAGATAGCCCTTCTGCATTGCCCAAAGGACGGCGACCTGTTCCTCGACTGGGATCGGGTTGTATTGGATTTGCTTGAAGAGCTCGACGATGCGCTGGCCGCGATCGAGCCGGGCTTTCGTCGCCGCGTCGAGATCGGAACCGAACTGGGCGAACGCCGCCAGCTCGCGGAACTGCGCCAGGTCCAGCTTAATCTTGCCGGCGACCTGTTTGATCGCCTTGATCTGCGCGGCCGAACCGACCCGGCTCACCGAGAGACCGACCGAAATCGCCGGGCGAACCCCTTGATAAAAAAGATCGGTCTCGAGATAAATCTGGCCGTCCGTGATCGAAATGACGTTGGTCGGAATGTAAGCCGAGACGTCGCCGGCCTGGGTCTCGATGATCGGCAGAGCGGTCAGCGATCCGCCGCCGGCTGCCTCGATCACGCGCGCGCTCCGTTCGAGCAGACGCGAGTGGAGATAAAAAACATCGCCCGGATAGGCTTCGCGCCCGGAGGGACGCTTGAGGACGAGCGAAACCTGCCGGTAAGCCACCGCGTGTTTCGAGAGATCGTCGTAAATGATCAGCGCGTCCATGCCATTATCCATAAACCATTCGCCCATGGCCGCGCCGGCAAATGGCGCGAGGTACTGGTTCGTCGCCGTGTCGGAAGCCGGTGCCGAAATGATTGTCGTGTAAGGCATCGCGCCTTCCTTTTCGAGAGTGGCGAGAGCGCGGGCGACGTTCGAGTTTTTCTGACCGATCGCCACGTAAATGCAGTAAAGCGGACGGTGGTTCTTGAGACGGCCCTCCTCAGCCGCCTTGTTCAAACGCGCCTGGCTGATGATCGTGTCGATCGCGATCGTCGATTTCCCCGTGGCGCGATCTCCAATGATCAGCTCGCGCTGACCGCGTCCGATCGGAATCATGGCGTCGATGGCCATAATGCCGGTCTGGACCGGCTGGCTCACACTCTTTCGCTTAATGACCCCGGGTGCGATTTTCTCGAGAGGATAAGCGACCTCCGATTTCACCGGACCTTTGCCGTCGAGCGGCTGGCCGAGAGTGTTGACGACGCGGCCGAGCAAGCCTTTGCCGACCGGGACCTGGAGCAGTTTACCGGTCGTCTTGGCTTCTTCGCCTTCCATGACCCTGGTGGTATCGCCGAGGAGAATCGCGCCGACTTCGGTTTCCTCGAGGTTGAGGGCCAGGCCAAAGACGCCGCTCGAAAACTCGATCATTTCGTTGAGCATGACGTCGCTCAGGCCCTCGATGCGGGCGACGCCGTCGCCGGTTTCGCGGACGATGCCGACATTGCTTTTGCTCGTCGTGGTTTTGAGGCCGGCGATCTGCGTTTCGATTTCTTCGAGAATACTGCTCATAGGATTGTAGGGTTAAAGTTGTTGCTGGAGGCGGTGGAGACGGTTGCGCACGCTGCTGTCCCAGACATCGCTGCCGACGCGAATGCGCATCCCGCCGAGCAGCTCAGGATTGACAACAAATTTCGCGGCCAGGTCGCCGCCATATTTGCGTTTCAGATTGGCAACGATCTGCTCGCCCGCTTCGGGGGCGAGCTCCGTGGCCGTCTCGATGGTGGCACTCCGCTTTTCCACTTCGAGGCGGAGGAGGCGTTTGTAGGCCTCGAGCGCCTTGATGTAATTGCGCGGCTTCTTTTCGATCAACGCCTTGACCAGGGACGAAACCCGGCCGCCATCGAGCCGGCCATCGACAAAACTCGAGCGCAGAAGACCCTTCGCCAGTTGTCGCGTCTCTTTGTTGATCTTCATTGCGCCGTTTTCCTAGGAGGCAAGCTGGCGGGAGGCTTCGTCCTGCAAACGCCGCTGATCCTCCGAGGTCAGGACCTTGCCGGTCACTTTCGCCGTGGTGTCCACGACGAGCCGTCCTAGCTCCCGCTTCAATTCCGCCATCGTCTTCTCGTGCTCGATCGCGCTCGCTTCGCGCGCCTTGGCCATGATCTGTTCCGCGGCCGAAACCGCTTCCTGCTGCTTGCGTTCGGCCACGTGGGCGGCGCTTTCCCGCGCTTCGTCGATCATCTTTTGCGCCTGGGCATTCGCCTGGGCCAGGATCTCCGCATGGCGCTGCTCCGCCTCCGCGAGCTGCTGCTTGATCTTCTCCGCATTCAACAAGCCCTCCGCGATCCGTTCCCGGCGTTCTTCCAGCACTTTCAGGATCGGCTTGTAAGCGAACTGCCGCAGGACCAGGGCGACGATCACGAAGCTGATCACCTGCGAGAGAAAGATCTTCAGATCCCAACCGAAGGTCTCCCCGGTTTCCTTGATCATGTCTCCGAAGCCGGCGGCAGCGAGAATTGCGATGTTCATATTAATAAGCGCGAACCTCTGGCGCCGGCCGGTTAGTGAACAAGGAACAAGGCGTAGAACACGATCGCTTCCGCGAGCGCAATGGCCAAAATCGCCTGGACCAGAATTGGCGTGGCCGCACCCGGGTTGCGTCCGACGGCCGAGGCCGCGCCCATGCCGATGAGTCCCACGCCGATGGCCGCGCCGAGCGCCGCCAAGCCTACGTGAATGCTTCCGCCGATTTCCGCGAGTATTGGTAGTATCATATTATTTTCTGTTGGTTGTTTCATCAGCGGCCTCCGCGGGAACCACGGTCCGATCGCCGAAATCCTTAGTGGTGCGCCTCTCCGTGTCCCGGTTCGTGCTGCGCAATCAGGAGCGTGAAGACAGCGGTCAGGAGCATAAAGACGAGCGCCTGAACGAAGCCGACGAGCAGCTCCAAAAAATAAAAGGGAATCGGAATCAGCCACGCTAGCGAAGGCACGACGTGGCTCATCGATTCGAGCATGGTTTCGCCGGCGTAAATGTTGCCGAACAACCGGAAACTGAGGGAGACCGGTCGAAAGAGGATCGAAACAACTTCAAGCCAGCCGACGATGAAAAAGATAACGATCATTAACAGCTTCATGATGCCCTTGGTATCCCCCTTCGGACCAAAGATGTGCATGATCAGGCCACCTGGGCCATTGGCCTGGAGGGCCCAGACAATCCAGCAGACAAAAAAGACCGACGCCATGGCGAAGGTGAGATTGAGATTCGCATTCGCACCGCGGAGCAACGGCCGGTCGATATGAAACGCCCCCGTTGCCGGATCATGATGTCCCCAGCCGATCGTCCCGACGCCGGGAAGGAGCCCGAACCAGTTCAGAAAAAGAATGAAAATGAAAATCGTGCCGAAAAACCAGAAAGTCTTTTTGACCAGGTCGCGCCCGATCATGTTCTCGAGAAAATTGTAAAGGCTCTCCACGAGCCACTCCCAAAAATTCTGAAGGCCAGTGGGCACCGGCTTAATTTTTCGGGTGGCCAATTGCGCGCAGATGAGAATTCCCGCGGCCACGACCCAGGTCACTACCATCGAGTTCGTCACCGCCAGCGGGCCGACCTTGAACAGAATATCGGGTTTAAGCGGAATCCCATGCTCTTCCTTCACGGCGTGCTCGGCTTCCTCGGCGAAGGCCGGCGTGGCCAGGCCACCGAAAAGACCGAGGATCAGAGCGATAAGGATGAATAATGAAAAACGGCGGACCATGAATTATTTCTTGGAGAAGCCGCGGCCCGATGTTTCCCGAAGCTGCGGCGGCCGCGGAAGCGGTCCACACCACACAAGGGGCGCTGGCGTCGCGCATACCAAAGCGCGTTTTGTCACGATGACAAGAAACTTTCCGACGAAAAAATTCGCGCCCGCCGACTATTTTACCGGAACCCGTTCGGCGAACCGTTCCGCGACAACTTCCACATCGGGCTGCGGCACTCTTACCTCCGCGCCAGCCAGGGCGATCGCCTCATCGTAGTGCGCTTCGAGTTGCCTGATCTGCTCGCGCTGTTCGAAATTCGCGGCGACCGACTCGCTGGCCAGGGCGCCCATCTCGCGAAACGCGAACGGCGAGCGGACCAGGTTTTTCATGGCGGCGGCCAGAGCTTCGAAATCCCGTTCTTCCACCAGCATTCCGGAACGGCCTTCCTCGACGGCTTCCGGAATTCCCCCGTGTTTGGTGGCCAGAACGGCCAGACCTGTCGACATCGCTTCGAGGATCGAGTTCGGAATCCCTTCCTGGTTCTGGTCGGGCGGCGTTTCGCTGGGATGGAGAAAACAATGCGAGGTCGCGTAGAGCTCAAGCAATTCCGGTTGCGAAAGGAATCCGCGGAAGTGGACCTTGGACACAATCCCAAGCTCCTCAGCCAGTTCTTCGAGGTGCGATTGAAGGGGACCTTTTCCCGCGATGATCAGCTCGGCGTTCGGAAATTCCTTCTGGAAAATGGCGAAGGCGCAGAGCGAGGTGGCCACCCCTTTTTTCGGGATGAGCCGGCACGCCTGCATAAAGCGCCAGCGGCCATTGGTGGGAGCGTCCCGCCGGATGAACGGAAACTCGTGTAACGGCACACCGGTGCGGTTGATCCGCAAACGCTCGGGCGGACATCCCAAAGTGAGCAAACGCTCAGCGAGCGATTTCGAGCGGGCCAGGACCAGCGGGACCGCGTCAAACAGGTTGCGCAGCTTCGGACCGTAGTCGCGGATATCTTTTTTCTCGGCGACATCGGCGCCATGAAAGGAGACCACACACGGTTTGTGCCAGCGTTCGATAAAGGGCAGGAGATGGACCCCGGTGTGCCCAAAATAAATGTGCA
>JBAPMH010000075.1:0-1595 GCA_049278515.1 Chthoniobacterales bacterium | reverse complement strand
GGCTTTTTTCACTGCCGCCGGTGATCTGGTTCGCCGCGCTCGGTCTTCTGGTATTATCGTTAGGTCAGCGACGTAGTTTTCCCGTCACGACCCTGATGCTGATCGCCGCGGCGGCGATCGCGCTCTTTCTCCAGCGTAATAGTTATTGGTCGCCGTACTACAAGATCACGCTCACCCCGGCGCAGCCGAGCGGTTACGAACTGGATGTGAACAGCATCGGCCATCAGAGCATGATCCCGTGGCAATCGAAGGAACCGTTTTATCGCCGCGTTTACGAGCTGTTCCCCGATGCGCGGTTTCAGCACGCGCTAATTCTCGGCGCCGGCACCGGCTCCGATACCGCGACCGCGCTGGCGCATGGCGTGCAACGAATCACCGCGGTGGAAATCGATCCGGTCATTCAAAAGCTCGGCGCGCAACTGCATCCCGATCGGCCGTATTCCGATCCGCGCGTCAAGCTGGTGAACAATGACGGCCGCGTTTTCCTCCGCAACACCGCCGAGAAATACGATCTCATCATTTTCGCGTTGCCGGATTCGCTCACCCTCACGTCGAGCATCGCCAATCTGCGGCTGGAAAGCTTCCTCTTCACCCAGGATTCGCTCGACGCCGCGAGAACCGCCCTCGCGCCGGATGGCGTCCTCGTTCTCTACAATTATTACCGGGAGCCGTGGTTGATCCAAAAACTGGCCGGAATGGTCAGCCGCACGTTTGGCCGGGATTCGTTTGTCTCAACCTACGGCGGTGAAGGGCGTGGGGCCGTTATCATCAATGGCCCACGATTGGCGAGTTCACCTGCGGCGAACGCGAGTCCGTATCGTGAGGTAGCCATCCCCGGCGCGACGCGTTTGCGGGTGACGGGCGAAGGCAACATGGGCACGAGCGTAATCCCACCGGCGACGGACGACTGGCCGTTTGTTTATCTGCCGCACGCATCTTTCCCGGCGCTTTATCTCCGCGGGCTCGCCGTCGTGGCGGCAATCTCGGTCGCCGGTATCTGGCTGATCGCGCCGCGCACGGCGATCCGGCGGTTCGACTGGCACATGTTCTTTCTCGGCGCAGCCTTCGCGCTTCTGGAAGTGAAAGCGCTGATCGTATTCGCGCTTCTCTTTGGCAGCACCTGGATCGTCAACTCGCTCGTTTTCTTCGGCATCCTCGCGAGCGTCCTGATCGCGGTCCGCGTCAACGTGACGTTTCGCGTCCGGCGCGTCTGGATTTTTTATTTCCTCCTATTCGGGATGCTGGCGCTGAACCTGGTCGTTCGGCCAGAAACGTTATTGTTCGCGAATCTCTTCGCACGTTATGCCGTCGCGAGCGGATTGATTTTCGCGCCGGTGTTTCTCGCCAACGTGATTTTCTCCAATTCCTTTCGGGACACCGAAACCGCCGACATCGCGTTCGCGTCGAATCTGCTCGGAATCATGGCCGGCGGCATGATGGAATATCTCAGCATGCTCTTTGGTTACCACGCCTTGCTCTGGTTCGTTATCGGGTTCTACGCCCTGGCGATGATGCTGCGCGTTAATGGAGGGCGGAGCTCTGCGACGCCGACGTAAGATGACGCGCTCGTCGTCGTCGACGCCTTCTGTCGTCCC
>JBAPMH010000074.1:0-9955 GCA_049278515.1 Chthoniobacterales bacterium | reverse complement strand
GGCATGGGCTTTGGGGCTGAAAATCTGGCCCAGCCCAAAGACATAAGTTGCGCCTAGTCCCAAGCCGCTGGCAGTGCTAACTCCCCATCCGAACACTTTAGCGGCGCCGGCGAGCGCGCCGAGCGTCGCCTGCGTGCCGGCGGCGCCATATTGCACTCCCATGTGAAAGCTGGATCGGTTGGCCAGTTTTCTTTTTACCTCGTCGGTGAAATTCAGCACGTCCAAATCAGTGATGGTGTACTGCACTCGCACATCATCCTTCACGTTTCGGCTCATTGTTCGCTCCTTTTCAGTCGCCTGCCGCCTGCGCGCGACTTGGACGAGGGTGGGTGTCGAGCAGGCGGACAGGAACAAGGCAGCGCTCAGGATGATTACGCTGCGGAAGTGAATTGCAGTCATTTCTATAACTCTCCTTGTGCGCCAGGTGTTGCCCGTTGTTACACTCAGGTTGTTCTAAACCCGACGATCGACGCCGCGCAGGATTTGGCGCATGAGCTCGATGGTCGCGTCAGTAGAAGTATATCCCCTTAACAGCGCCATTCGGATCGATCGACGATGTCGTGCGGGACATTGCGGCCGGGAAATTGTCATCGTGACCGACGACGCAGACCGTGAAAACGAAGGCAGCCTGGTCATGGCCGCTAGCCTTTATGTTTGGCGGCGGCCTTGTCCAGCGCCCTGGCGGCGGCTTCGTTGGCGACATCCTTCGGCGCGCCATTTGTCACGGCTTTAGCGACCGCATTGGCCACCGCCGGTGCCACCTTCTGGGTGACGATCGTGCTCGCGCTGCCATCTTTCACCGCTTGCTTGAGCGCGGCAGGATTAGCGGCGTCGTCCGTCGCTTGCAAGCCACGCAGTTGTTGGCTGACACTGCTCATTGACGCGATCGCTATTTCTTTGCCTTTCACGCTTCCCGTCGCCGCGTACTGCTGGACGGCGTTGTCCGCTGCTGAGATAACAGTCGTCTCGAGGCCACTCAAGATCGCGCGTCCCGCGGGGCTGGTCGCAAACTTGTCAACGGTAGCGCAGGAGTTGAGCGCAAGGAGAAGAAGAAAAAGTGTGTATTTCATAAGCGTATGTTTTTTCAAATCAGGGACAGCCTTTTGAAGAAGGCCGGGAGTGTTGGATCGATTTAAAGGGGCCGGCATTCGTAGGGAGATGGGGCTTGAGAGGATTGGTTCGATCATTGGAGCCGGCCCAATTGACTTCAAGCCTTTTTTTGACCTCGCCCTCAAATGCTTCGCCCAAGCGGGAGGCGCCGCCCCCGAATATCCGGTCGCAGGGAAACCAGCAGCGCGAAGTGAATTGACGTTCCGGAGGGCGGCGGCAAGCTTACTCAATGATCGCGGAGGCGCCGGTGACCCTGGAGTTTGATACCATCGACGATGTCGTGCGGGACATCGCCGCAGGGGAGCTTGTGATTGTAACAGACGATGCCGACCGGGAGAACGAGGGCGACCTGGTCATGGCGGCGGAGAAAGCGACACCCAAGGCGATCAATTTCATGGCGACGCACGGACGCGGCTTGATTTGCGTGCCGATTTCGAACGAACGGGCGGAGCAGCTCGGGCTCCAGCGAATGGTGGCGCAAAACCGGGAGATGTATCGGACCGATTTCACCGTCTCGGTGGATGCGTCGCAGGGCGTGACGACCGGGATCAGCGCGCACGACCGGGCGGCGACAATCCAGACAATCGCGGATCTAAAATCGACGCCGAACGATTTGGTTCAGCCGGGGCACGTCTTCCCGCTTCGCGCGAAGGACGGGGGCGTCCTGCGACGGGCCGGGCACACCGAAGCCGCCGTCGACCTGGCACGCCTCGCAGGTCTGCAGCCGGCCGGCGTGCTTTGTGAAATCCTGCACGATGATGGAACAATGGCGCGCCTGCCGGAGTTGATGGAGTTCCGGAAAAAGCACGGCCTCCGCATTTGCACGATTCAAAGCCTGATCGCCCATCGGCGTCTCACCGAGAAGCTGGTCGAAGCGGAGCAGATCGTGAAATTGCCCACCGAGTACGGCGACTTCGACCTCCATCTTTACCGGTCGAAGCTCGACGGCGCTCATCATCTCGCTTTGGTCATGGGCAAAATCTCCAAGGCGCGCGCGACCCTGGTGCGCGTCCATAGCGAATGTCTCACCGGGGATGTGTTCGGTTCGCGCCGCTGCGATTGTGGGAACCAGCTGCACGCCGCTCTGCGGCAAATCGCCGAGGAAGGCAACGGGGTCCTTGTTTACATGCGGCAGGAAGGTCGCGGCATCGGGCTCGCGGCAAAGATCCACGCTTACAAACTGCAGGAGGAAGGTCTCGATACAGTCGAGGCCAACGCGCGCCTCGGGTTCGCCACCGATCTGCGCGATTACGGCCTGGGCGCCCAGATTCTTTTCGATCTCGGCGTGCGCAAATTTCGCTTCCTCACGAACAATCCCAAAAAAGTCGTCGGGCTCGAGGGCTACGGAATCCAGATGGTCGAACAGGTCCCGATCCGGAGCGAGGCAAACCCGCATAACGCGCGCTATCTCGAAACGAAGCGGACCAAAATGGGGCACGCGCTTTAGATGCCGAAGCTCGCTCCGCCGCGCCCGCGCTCGACGCGACGCAAGCAACATTTCGCGATCGTCGCGAGCTTGTTCAACCGGCCGTACGTCCAGGGACTGGTCGACCATGCCCTCGCTGAATTGCGCGCGCTCTCGCCGGCGGCCGACATTTTCGTCCATCAGGTGCCGGGCGCGTTCGAGATCCCCGTGGTTGTGCGGGAAATCGCTTTGAGGAAAAGGGCGAACGCGATCCTTGCCCTGGGCGTGATTCTGCAGGGCAAGACGAGCCATGCCCAGAATCTTGCCCGCTCGGTCACCGACGCTCTGCAGAAGATCGCGATCGATTACGGCATCCCGGTGATCAACGCAGTCCTCAGTCTCGAAACGGAAGCGCAGGCCCGCGAACGTTGTCTCGGCTCAAAAATCAATCGCGGCACGGAAGCGGCCCGGGCGGCAGTGACGGTGGGGGAAGTGTTGGACGATTTGCGCGCAAAATAGGTATGGGCAAACGACGCGCAGCGCGGCAGGCAGCCGTGCAATTTCATTTTTGGCGGGATCTCCATGGCGACGGCGCGCCGGAAAAAATGGACGAGTTCTGGGAATTTTGCCCGGCCACGCCACGAGTCCGGGCCTTCGCCCAACCGCTCATTGACGGCATGATCGCGCACCTGCCGGAAATCGACGACCGCATTCGCAAATACTGCGACAACTACGATTTCCACCGTATCTCCGCGGTGGACCGCAATGTCCTTCGCCTCGCGATTCACGAAATGCTGCACCGGGACGACATCCCGCCGGTTGTTTCCATCAATGAGGCGATTGAGCTGGCCAAGACGTTCGGCGGGCCTGATTCCGGCCGTTTTGTGAACGGCATTCTCGACCGCGTGAAAGACGATTTAAAGCGGCCGCTGCGCGAAGCAGCGCCGCCCAAGGAAGAAACAGCGGAACACAGTCATTCTGAGCGGAGCGCAGCGGAGTCGAAGAACCCCGTCGAATAATCTTTAACTCTGCAACACGGGATCCCTCGACTTCGCTCGGGATGACGATTTAGTAGCGCGCTACCGGCTAATGAACTTTCTTAAATCACTCGTCCAAAAATTTACCGGGCGTCCTGTCGATTGGGATGAGCTGGAAGCGATGCTGATCCGCGCCGATCTGGGCGTGCCGATGACGTTGCGCATCATCAAAGCGCTCCAAGCGCGAGCCGAGCGGACGGCGATCACGTCGAACGATATTGCCGAAGTCGCGCGGGACGAGATCGGGCGAGTGTTGCCGATGGCGCCGTTGCCGATCACCCCCCACCCCGCGCGCCCGAAAGTTCTCCTGATCGTCGGGGTAAACGGCACCGGCAAGACGACGTCGACGGCGAAGCTGGCGCATTATTTCAAACGCAATCGCCATAGCGTCATGCTCGCGGCAGCGGATACATTTCGGGCCGCGGCCATCGAGCAGTTGGGCGTCTGGGCCGAGCGGACCGGCGTGGAAATGATCCGAGGCCAGTACAACGCCGACCCGGCCGCGCTTTGTTACGAGGCCTATGCGGCCGCGGACCGGAAAAACATCGAGTTTTTGATCTGCGACACCGCGGGCCGGCTCCACACGAAGAGCAATTTGATGGCGGAGCTGAGCAAGGTGAAACGCAGCCTGGCGAAGCAAAACGAGAAAGCGCCCGACGAAACGCTCCTGGTCGTGGATGCCACCACCGGCAGCAACGCTCTCTCGCAGGCCCGCGAATTTCACCAGGCGATCGGCCTGACCGGTTTGATTGTGACCAAGCTCGATGGGAGCGGCAAAGGCGGCATCGTCATCGCCATCCAGGATGAGCTCGGCATCCCCACGCGCTTTGTCGGGACCGGCGAGAAGCTCGAAGACCTGGCGCCGTTCGACGGCCGCGACTTTATCGCCAACATGGTTTGATTCTTCTGTAGCCGCTTCCCTGTGGGAAGCGCGGGCGCAGAGTAACGAATGGAGGGTCGCTCTCGAGCCGCCCACAGGTCGGCTGCTAGAGAAGAATGCTCCTCCAGTCAAGGCGCGGCTGGAGCGCCTGCCGACAATTGAAAGAATGCCATGCAGACGAAGATGGCCGCCGCGACGCAGATCAGGTCAACAAGGAGCATGGTGCTCAGGGCGTATCGCGTATGCTTGATCTTCACGCTCCCGAAATAAACGGCGATGACATAGAAGGTGGTCTCGGCCGCGCATTGGAAGACGCAAGCGAGCCGGCCGGTAAAGGAGTCGGCGCCGTATGTTCCCATGGCGTCGATGAGGAATCCGCGGCTGCCGGCTGAGCTGAATGGCCGAAGAATCGCGATGGGCAACGCATTCACGATCTGTTCGTTCACGTGGAAGGCGCGAAAGACCCACGCCAGCGCGCCCGCGAACATCTCGAATAATCCGCTATTCCGAAAAAGCGAGATCGCGACCAGCATACCGAGGATATAAGGGAAGATAATGCGCCCGACAGTCAGGCCGTTATAGGCGCCTTCGACGAACGAATTGAAAATGGTAGTGCCTTTGGCGGCGAATTGTTTCTCGCGCCACAAGCTGTAACCAAGAATCACCAGGATAAGACCGAGCAACACGCTGTTGGAGAGATTGCCGGTGAAATGGCTTTTACTGATGAGATCGAGCCGGGTGATGTAAATGAGCAATCCCGCGATGACGCCGACGATGCCGCCGATGGCGACGACAATGGTGGCGTTAAACAAATTGATCCGCTGGCGAATGCCGACGAGAACGAGCGCCGCGACCGTGCCGATGAATGAGGTAATAATGCAAGGCAGCATTACGTCCGCTGGATTGACCGCGTGTTGCGCCGCGCGATAACTAATGATCGACGTCGGGATGAGCGTGAGCCCGGCCGCGTGCAAACAAAGGAACATGATCTGCGGATTGCTCGCGCGGTCCTTGTCCTTGTTCAGTTCTTGCAGACTCTCCATCGCCTTTAGGCCGAAAGGTGTCGCCGCGCTGTCGAGCCCGAGAAAATTCGCGGCGAAATTCAATGTCATATACGAGATCGACGCGTGACCGCGCGGCACTTCGGGAAAGACACGAACGAAAATCGGACTGAGAAGTTTCGCGACGCGTTCCGAAGCGCCGCTGTCGATCAACAATTGCAGGATGCCGCTGAAGAACGACAGGTACGCGATCAGCGGCAAGAGCAGATCGAGGATGGTGCTCTTGCACGTCGGCAGAATTCCATCCGCGGCTTGCTTGCCGGAGTAAACCTTCACCACGCCGTTGTCGATCTTGTATTGCTCGCCGCCGATCGTGACTGTGTGGTCGGACGCGCTCTGCAAGCTGCTCCGCAATTCCGGCGACGCTTGATCGACGTAAAACTCGCGTTGCAGCAGCGGCTCGTCCTTCTTGCCGTTCACGGCAAATTCGATCGCGTAGAATCGTCCGCTAAACAGCAGGACGAGGAGATAGGCGATCGAAGCGAGGAAGAGAACGACCCAAAATCTGCTTAACGCCATTTTTAGCTAGCTAGCTGGCGGGTTGAAATGCGTCACCGCCCCACTTAATGCAGCGGCCTCATGCGCAGCAAGCCCGAACTGCGCGCGGCCTCGGTCGCGCCGATCGGGTTGCTGGTGTTCCGGCGCTTCATTCGCGTCCCCGAGGCCGGCCCGCCCGATGATTAACGCGAGGGCATGCCGGCTCCAGCGGGCGTTACGCGTTCACCAGCGCTGCGAAGCGCGGATCGCCGCGCAGCGGATCCCATTCGGGCTCGACTCGCAACGTTCCCGGTGTGGGACCATTCGGCAGCGCGACTAATTCTCGAAGCAACTCGATGGCGCGATCAAGCTGTCCCGCATGGGCGTAGATCACCGCCAGCTTCACCGCGATGAGCGGGCCGTCGAAAGCGTCCTTTGAGATTGGCAACAGCTCAACCGCGCGCCGCCCAGCTGAGATGGCCTCTTCGCTGCGTCCCCGCATGGCGCGAACCAGACCCAGCATCGCGACCAGCTCCGCGTCGTCCGGCACTTTCACCAAATCGTCTTCCACAATTTCTTGCGCGCGAAGCAAGGCGGCTTGGGCCGCTTCGTGGTCACCCCGTCCGCGAGCGATGAGACCTTCATACCAGGATCGAGGGAAGGCGTATCCGTCCAGAATCGCGCCCGAGCCACCGACTCCGATGTCGTTAAACCGGTCGTAGCGCGATTTTCGCAGCCACCGTTCGGCTTCATCGTAGTCGCGTGCGACGAGACAAACGCGGAGGCCAATGTTCGTCACGCCGCCGCCAGGATCGAAATCAGCGGGGATCGCCGCGAGAACAGCCGAAAGTGGTTCGAGGTTCCCCTCCGCTCGCAACGCCATGGCTGCCCGCGCGATTGAAAAGAAATGCGCGTCCGGATTGACTTCCGTCCCGACGGAAAACCCATTCAGCGCCTCCGCGTGGCGGCCGAGACATGCGTAGGTTTCCGCGACGTCCCACAAAACTGAGGCGTTCCGAGGGTCGAGTTCCCTCGCCTTTTCAAAATTCGCCACGGCGCTTTCCCAATGGCCCTGCCGCCGATCGATGGCGGCGGCCGCTTCCCAGGTCTCGGCGTTGTTCGGAGCGATCTCCTGCGCGATAGCCACCTCCGTCCGGGCCAGCTCGTAATCGCGGTAGCCGTAATAGTAGTAGTAGGCCAGCGCGAGCCGCGCCTCACTTGAGTCCGGTCGCAAGCGCAACGCGGTATCCGCCGCCACCTTGGCCAAGGCGAGGCGTTGCCGCGTTCGATCGTAACCGAACCAGTAAAGTTCGCAGTGGAAACGCGAGGCGAGACAATGCGCCAGCGCGAAATTCGGATCGCGCGCGACTGCTTCGTCAAGAAGGCCCAGGGCCCGCTCGCCGTTCTCGCGCGGGTCGCCCGACCCGCTCCAGCGAAAGAGATCGCGCGCCCGCAGAAACAAATCGTAAGCGTCGAGGTCGCTTGTCGGGTGCTTTTGGAGCCTTTCCTTTTCCCGCGGCGAAAGATTGGCGCGCAAGGCAAATGCGATCCGCCGCGCCAGCTCCGTCTGGAGCGCGAACAGGTCGGTGATCTCGCGGTCGAAGGAATCGTTCCAAACGTGAAGATCGGTCCGGGCATCAATAAACTGGGCATTGATCCGCACCCGGTTCGCGTCCCTCCGCACCGTCCCTTCGAGGATGTAAGCGACCCCGAGCGCTTCGCCGATCTCGCGGATGTTGCGGGTGCCGGTCCGATACTGACGCACCGAAGTGCGGCTGATCACTTTCAGGTCCGCCACCTTCGCCAGGTTGGACAGAATGTCGTCCTGGATGCCATCCGCGAAGTAGGTGTTCTGCTCGTCGTCGCTGAGGTTCTCGAACGGCAAAACCGCGATGCTTTTTTCCGGCGGCGGCGTTTTCGCGACTGGTGACGCTTCTTTAACCGGTTCGATTTCCTCGGTGCGGATAATGCCGGCCGCCGTCAGATCGAATGCCCACGACAAGAGCAGCGCTACGGGAAAACCGAGGGCGAGCCCCACGATAACGAGCCGAGTAATCCAGCTCGGAATCTCAAGAAACGGAAAGACCTGGGTCGCGATCTGGATCAGCAGCCAGGCCAGGACCGCATAACCGACCGCGACGCGGTAAACCTTGCGCCGTTTTAGTTCGGTGAAAAATCTCTTCGCGTCCACAGCATGCCTATGACGCTGCTTTCTCTCACCGGCAAGTCAGCGCACAGGACGCAATTTCCCAACGATCATCGCCATAGGGGACGGATCAACGAGTTTACTCATCGAAGCCTTGGATCGCATCGGCCAGAACCGCGCGGGCGCCGTCGAGGCGATGCGATCCAAGTCTAGTAAAGACCTCTACTGCTCGGCGGGCGGGAGGAACCGCGTCGGCGACTTTGCCTTGTTGTATCAGAGTAGTAGCAAGGAGACAACAATTGCCGCCGATCAGCTCTTGGCGTCGTATTTTTTCAGAAAACGCCAAACCCTCACGGGCCAATCGCTCGGCCTTAGGCCAGTCCATTTGGTCTACGGCCACGCAGGCCAGATTACTCGTGAAGATTGCCTCACCCTCGAGATCATTGACCGCGCGCGCCACTCGCAAGGCTTGGAGGTAATCGCGCTCGGCTGACACAAAATCACCTGATAGTTTCTCGACATCCGCAAGATCGCTGAGCACGGCAGCGATCTCCGCGCTTTCTTTCCACAAGGTGCGGCGGGCTTCGAGAGACTGGCTGTACGCTGTGATTGCGGCATCGTAGTCGCCATTAATTTGATGGCCCATCCCGCGCAGCCTTATAGCAACGGAAAACTCCCAAGCGCCCGCTTTTGCTGCTTGCCAGTGGGTCGTGGCGCGATCGGCACATGCGATTACTGCAGCTCCCTGCTTGCGTAGGTGGTGCACACAGCCAGCGTTCTGGGCACACCACCCCGCATGGCCATAATCATTTACCGCAATCGCTTTGCGTTCGGCTTGTTGAGAAAGCGAAAGCCATTCATCCCACCGGCCCGTGAAGTTCAGGAAAAGCTGAAGAGCCTCGCAGACGACTTGCAGCCGCGGATTGGGCCCCTCGAGGAAGAGCGGCAAAGCGGACGCAACGATGGGCCACGATGCATCAAGTGCCGGGAAGCGCTCATGCATTTTATACCCATTCTTGATGACAAGCTCATACGCACGCTCCTGCAGTTGAGTGCCGATTTTGCGCACGACTTCAGGCCGGTGCTTTCGCAAAAACTCCGCAACCATCGGCACGAGCGCGTATTGTTTTTCCTCTTGGTCGGGGACGACAAGCGAGCGGTTGGCGAGCGTATCCAGCGCGGTTTCGACTGACTTCCCGTCGAGCCCTGCGACAGCGGCGACGTGCTCTACTTTGGTCGGGAGCGCGAAGTAGGTGAGAGCGACGAGGACGCGCTCTTCGTCAGGTGTAAATTCGTTGGAAAGGTCGCCGAATATAAAATCCAATGGATCATTTCCCTCTGGGCATGTCCGTAGGAACTCTATTGCATCGGTGAAAGTGCGGCAGCTACCGCGTCCGAGTTGTCCAGCAACCCAGCGCAGGAGCAACGGATTACCACCCGTTTGTTTCCAGAGGACGATGCGTTCGGCTTCGTTGGTCTTAGCAAGAAGTTTGTTATGCTTGGCTAGATCGGCGAGGGTCGCTAAGGCGGCGTCTTGACCAAGAATATCTAATTGGACGAGTTCCGACCCCGAACCGATGCGGCGACGGCTGGTCAGGATCGCCTTACAACCTTGCGGTAGCCGCTTCACGAAGGTGAAGAGCTGATCACGGTCGGACTTTGGAATCGATTCAAGATTGTCGAGGATAACCAACGCTTTCGCTGGGCCGAGCGCGTCGAGCAAGAGTCGGATACGCTCATCTTCTGGCGCCTTCGCGATGTTTGGCTGCTCCAACTCGCGGGCAATCTCGTTCAACATCTCAAGGAAGCCGGGGACAAGTAGATTGCCAAGGGTTCGCT
>JBAPMH010000073.1:0-7696 GCA_049278515.1 Chthoniobacterales bacterium | reverse complement strand
AACATTTTCTGGTGTGATGGGTCCGACAAAGAAAACAGCTGGCTTCTCGACCAGGCGCAGCGGCAGGGGATTGTTCTCAAGCTGGATGAGCAAAAGAAGCCGCGTTCCTATTTGCACCGATCGAATCCAAACGACGTCGCCCGGGTCGAACAATTCACTTTGATCTGCACTCCCACCAAGGAGGAAGCGGGCCCGACCAACAACTGGGCGGCGCCGGCGGAGACTTACACGAAATTGCACACGATGCTGGGCGGGGCGATGCGGGGCCGGACGATGTTTGTCGTGCCCTATATCATGGGCCCGCCG
Organism: Chthoniobacterales bacterium; assembly: GCA_049278515.1. Lineage (GTDB taxonomy): Bacteria > Verrucomicrobiota > Verrucomicrobiia > Chthoniobacterales > UBA10450 > AV80. The sequence goes on along the minus strand of JBAPMH010000073.1, from coordinate 7,390 downwards.
GATTCATCGCTGACCAAGGTCGGGTTCGAAATCACTGATTCGATTTATGTCGTTCTGAGCATGCGCATCATGACACGGATGGGATCGGTCGCGGTGCAACGGCTCGGCGCGGATCCCAACGCAGAATGGAATCGCGGCGTTCATTCGCTCCTTGATATCAATCCGGAACGGCGTCTCATCTGTCACTTTCCGCAGGACAACACGATCATTTCGGTCGGGTCCGGCTATGGCGGCAATGTTTTGTTAAGCAAGAAATGTCTCGCGCTCCGGATCGGTTCCTATCTGGCGAGGAAACAAGGCTGGCTCGCCGAGCACATGCTGATTCTGGGTGTGGAAGCGCCGGACGGCCGCAAGCATTATGTCGCGGCGGCGTTCCCCAGCGCCTGCGGCAAAACGAATTTCGCGATGCTGATTCCGCCGCCGCATTTCAAAGGCTGGAAGGTAACGACGATCGGGGACGACATCGCGTGGATGCAGATCGGGAAGGATGGCCGGCTCTATGCGGTCAATCCCGAAAACGGCTACTTCGGTGTCGTCCCGGGAACGAGTTACAAATCGAATCCGAACGCGATGAAATCGATCGAGCGCGATACGCTTTACACCAATGTCGCCCTCACGGATGACGGTGATGTCTGGTGGGAAGGCAAGGACGGCGCGGTGCCCGATCATCTGATCGATTGGCGCGGGAATGATTGGACGCCCGCTTCCAAGGAAAAAGCAGCGCATCCGAATAGCCGGTTCGCGGTCCCCATGCGGAATAACCCTGCGCTCGATCCCGATGTGGAGAAGGGCGAGGGCGTCCCGATCAGCGCCATCATTTTTGGCGGCCGGCGCAGCGACACGATGCCGCTGGTGTTCCAGGCCTTCGACTGGGTCCACGGCGTTTATGTCGGGGCAACGATGGCTTCAGAGACGACCGCGGCGGCCACCGGCGCTGTCGGCCAGGTCCGGCGCGATCCCATGGCAATGCTGCCGTTCTGTGGTTACAGCATGGGAAATTACCTGCGCCACTGGCTCGAAATCGGTCCGCGCCTCCAAAATCCGCCGTTGATCTTTCATGTGAACTGGTTCCGCAAAGGCGCCGACGGAAATTTCTTGTGGCCCGGGTTCGGTGAAAATATGCGCGCGTTGAAATGGATCATAGACCGCTGCGAAGGCCATGGCGGCGGCGCGGAAACGGAGATCGGCATCATCCCGCGTCCCGAAGACTTCGACCTCGCGGAAATGGACATCACCCGCGAGACGATGCGAGAAGCTTTCTCTATCAAAGCCGACGAGTGGAAAAAAGAACTCGAAGGCCAGGCAAAATTTTTCGAGACCCTCAAGCCCGACATGCCCGAGCGACTCTTGACCGAGCGGGAGAAGGTCGCGAAGCGTTTCGGCGCATAAGCGTTTTTCGTCGCTTTCTTCTGCAGTCGCGTCGCCGCGCGAAGCGAAAGTGGAGGCGAAAATTTGCGCAGCGGTGCGCTCAATCGGATAGTCTCCGGTGGGTTCAACGACCGCCGAAAAACCATGCGTGACTGCGCCTCCCGATCGGGGTTGCGTGGAGATCCGCGGCGCCCGCCAGAACAATCTCAAGGGAATCGACCTCGATCTCCCGCTCGGAAAATTGACCGTTATTACCGGGCCAAGTGGCAGCGGTAAATCGAGCCTCGCCTTCGACACGATCTACGCGGAAGGCCAGCGGCGTTACGTTGAAACCTTCAGCCCGTACATGCGGCAATTCCTCGACCGGATGGACAAACCGCGCGTGGACGAAATCCGCGGCATTCCGCCTGCAATTGCGATCGAACAGGCGAACCCGGTGAAAAGCTCTCGTTCCACGGTGGGCACGATGACGGAAATCAACGATTACCTGAAGCTCCTGATGCCGCGGGTTGCCCGCGCATTTTGCCCCTCCTGCGGTCGCGAGATCCGTCCCGAGACAGCCAAGTCGATCGCGGACCACATAATGGCGGTCATCCCGAGCGAAGTCGAGGGACCCCGTGGAACGTCGAGCGACCTGCAACGGGGTCTCACGACTGCGCTGCGCTCCGCTCGGGATGACACGGTGCTCATCACTTTCTGGGTCGCCGTTCCCCCGAAGACCGAGCCGCGCGCCTTCTTCGATTTTATTCAGCAACAGGGTTACCTGCGGGTCTGGATCGACAACGAGATCATCCGCGTCGATTCGGACAAGAAGATCAAACGCCTCGGTGCGCGCGTCCAGGTCATCCAGGATCGGATCACGGTTTCGGAAGCAAATCGCACCCGGCTTGTCGAAGCGCTCGAAACCGCGCTTCGTTTCGGCAAAGACCGCATCAACGTCATCGCGCTTGCCTCCGACGGCTCTCCACTCTCAACTCCAGACTCTCAACATCCTTTCTCCACCGGCTGGCATTGCGCGCATTGCGATATCGACATCCGGCCGCCTACGCCCGGTTTGTTCAGCTTTAACAATCCGCTCGGTGCGTGTCCGGAATGCCGCGGCTTCGGGCGCACGATCGCGATCGACCTGAACAAGGCGATCCCGGATCGCTCGCTCTCCATTTCGCAGGGGGCGGTCCGCGTTTTCCGCGGCGAAGAAATGGGGGAATCCCAGCGCGATCTGATGCGGGCCTGCGCGCGGGAAGAGATCGATGTTCGGATCCCCTTCGAAGACCTGCCGAAAGCCGATCAGGATTTCGTCATCAACGGCGAGGCGCGCGATGAGGATACCGACGTTGAGGAGCTGGCCGAGAACGACCGGTGGTACGGCGTTCGTGGATTTTTCAAATGGCTCGAAAGCAAGACCTACAAAATGCATGTCCGCGTTTTGCTTAGCCGATATCGGGCCTATACGACCTGTCCGTCGTGCCATGGCGGTCGCTTCCAACCGGCGGCATTGAATTACAAGATTTCGGATACCGGATTGCGGAAACCGGAAAGCGGTCGGTCTTCTCTATCCGGTATCCGGTATCCGCAATCCGAAATTTTCCGAACGTTGCCCGAAGTTGCGTTGCTTCCGATCTGCGACGCTCAAAAACTTTTTAGTGAGCTGACTCTGCCGCCTAACGACTCGACCGCCGAAATGCTGCGGAACGAAGTGGTCGCCCGGCTCCGTTACCTCTGCGAGGTCGGCCTTGGCTACCTGACGCTCGATCGTTCCACGCGGACGTTGAGCGGCGGCGAAGTGCAGCGGGTGAACCTGACAACCTGTCTGGGCGCGTCGCTGGTGAACACGCTCTTTGTCATGGACGAGCCGAGTGTCGGGCTGCATCCGCGCGACGTCGGCCGGCTCGTACGCGTCATGCACGATCTGCGAGACAAGGGGAATACGCTGCTCGTCGTCGAACACGAGGGAGCGATCATCCGGGCTTCCGACAACGTGGTCGACATCGGGCCGGGTCGTGGCGAGTACGGCGGGGAATTGGTTTACTCCGGCGCGCTGGAGGATTTTGGAAAATCGCTCACGGCCGATTACCTCAGCGGGCGCAAATCGATCCCGGTTCCAAAATCCCGTCGTAAATCAGCGGGTGCGATCAAGATCACCGGGGCCCGAGAACACAACCTGAAGAACATCGACGTCGAAATTCCGCTCCGCATTTTCAACTGCGTCACCGGCGTTTCCGGTTCCGGCAAATCCACGCTCATCCACGACGTCCTTTACCGGCATTTGATGCTGGCGAAGGGACAATCGAGCGACCAGGAGCCGGGCGCCGCTAAATCGGTCACTGGCGCGCATCGCATCGGCGAAGTGGTGATGGTCGATCAGTCGCAGCTCGCCCGCACCCCGCGCTCGACCCCCATTCTTTACCTCGGACTTTACGATCGTGTCCGGGAAATGTTCGCGGCGCAGACGGAAGCGATGGCGCAGGGCCTGACCGCGAGTGCGTTCTCGTTCAACTCCGGCAGCGGACGATGCGAGCGCTGTTGCGGAACGGGATTTGAGAAGATCGAGATGCAGTTTCTGAGTGATCTCTATGTGCGTTGCGCCGAGTGCGAAGGCCGCCGGTTCCAGGCGCATGTTCTCCGGGTCAAGGTTTACGGCAAATCGATCCACGAGATCCTGGAGATGACGGTCAGCGAAGCGATTCAGTTCTTCGCCCAGATTGGGGAATCTAAATCGCTTGGTGACAAGTTGGACGTGCTGGATGAAGTCGGGCTCGGATATCTGCGCCTGGGCCAGCCGCTCAACACTCTGTCGGGCGGGGAATCGCAGCGGCTGAAACTCGTCCGTCATCTGACCGAAATCGGAGAGCGAAACGAGGAGGCCGGCAAACTGTTCATCTTCGACGAGCCGACCACCGGATTGCACTTCGACGACGTGGCCATCCTGATGCGGCTGTTTCAGCGATTGGTGGATTCTGGCAACACGATCGTGGTGATTGAGCACAACCTTGAGGTGATCAAGTGCGCCGATTGGATCATCGATCTCGGTCCGGAAGCAGGTGACGAAGGCGGCCAGCTGGTGGCGGCAGGAACTCCAGAGGCTCTTGCGAAGATCGAAGCATCACATACGGGACGATACCTCCGTTCTGTCATCCCGAGCGCAGTCGAGGGACCCCGTCGCAAGTCGCTCGACACTCCACGGGATCCTTCGACTCCGCTGCGCTTCGCTCAGGATGACGAGCTGGCCCGCGCTGCGGAAGTGGCTCCGAGCTATCGAGCGAATGGAAACGGACGCTCCATCAAGATTCATGGCGCGAGAGAACACAATCTCAAGGATATCTCGCTCGCGATTCCGCGCGACCAGCTCGTCGTGATCACCGGATTGAGCGGGTCAGGCAAATCGACCGTTGCGTTCGATATTCTTTTTGCGGAGGGGCAACGTCGTTTCCTCGATAGCATGTCGCCCTACGCCCGGCAGTTCGTGGAACAACTGGAAAAGCCGGACGTCGATCTCGTCGAAGGCGTGCCGCCGAGTGTCGCCATCGAGCAACGCGTTACTCGTGGCGGCGGTAAATCGACCGTCGCGACCGTGACCGAAGTTTATCATTTTCTCCGGCTTCTGTTCGCCAAAACCGGGACGCAATTTTGCCCGGATTGCGAGCTGCCGGTCGAGAAGCAAAGCGTCGCGGCCATCGCCCGCCAGCTCGAGACCGCCGTGAAGCGCGGACCGCTCAAGGTGCTGGCGCCACTCGTAAAGGCGCGGAAAGGATTTCACACCGACGTGGCGCGCTGGGCTGAGCGTCAGGGGTTCGACACCCTGTTCGTCGATGGCCAGCTCATTCCCGTCGCGCAATTTCGCAAGCTTGAGCGCTTTAAGGAACACACGATCGACGTTGTCGTCGGGGCGATTGACGCGAAACGGATTCTGAAGGCGCGCAACCTCGTCCAGCGGGCTCTCGACATCGGGCGCGGCACCGCTCATCTGCTCGACTCGAAGCATCGGCTCACGGTGATGAGCACGGAGATGAGTTGTCCGGGATGCGGCCGCGCTTTCGAAGAACTCGATCCGCGCCTCTTTTCGTTCAATTCGCCGCACGGCGCCTGCGAAGAATGTGGCGGCTTCGGCGAAATCTGGGACCAGGACAAGCAGACAGGGAACGAAGACACCGGCGATTCCGTGCTCGAGAACGAACTCGCCGCCGAGCGTGAATCCGAGTGGATCGATGAGGAGGAAGCGGTGCCGTGCCCGGCCTGCCGTGGTTCGCGGCTGAATCCGGTCGCGCGTCACGTCCGTCTCCAGGGAAACACCATCGACACCTTTACGGCGCTCTCGGCCGGCGAAGCGTTGCAGCTGATCGGCAAGCTCCGGTTCCGCGGGAACGCCAAAACGGTGGCCGACGATCTGGTGCCTGAAATTTCGCAGCGGCTCAGCTTCATGCGAAACGTCGGACTCGGTTACCTCGCGCTCGGACGCTCGGCCAAAACCTTGAGCGGTGGCGAATCGCAGCGCATTCGGCTGGCGGCGCAACTCGGCTCGAATCTGCGCGGCGTTCTCTACGTCCTGGACGAGCCGACGATCGGTTTGCATCCGCGTGACAATCTTCGCTTGCTCGAAACGCTCACCGCGTTACGCGAGAAAGGGAACTCGCTCGTCATCGTCGAGCATGATGAGGAGACGATGCGACGCGCCGATCACATCATCGATCTGGGCCCGGGAGCGGGCGTGCATGGCGGCGAAGTCGTCGTCCAGGGAACCCTGGCGGATATCGAGAGACATGTTGGCTCTGAGACGGGCCGCTGCCTCAAGAATCCGCTCTGTCATCCGACGCGAATGCAGCGCCGATCGCTGGCCGACGTCGAACAATGGATCGAGATCCGCGGCGCCCGCGCCAACAATTTGAAGGAGGTCGACGTTCGTTTCCCGGTCGGCCGGCTTTCGGTTATCACCGGCATTTCCGGCTCGGGCAAATCGACGTTGATGCGCTCCGTTCTCCTCCCGGCGGTAAAGGACGCCTTGAGAAACAGGCGCGGCGCCCAGCGCGACCTGATCTCGCAAATTTCCGGCGCCGATGCCTTCGAGACAGTTTACGAAGTCGACCAGTCCCCGATTGGAAAAACGTCGCGCTCGACGCCGGCGACCTACATCAAGGTCTTCGACGAGGTTCGGAAGCTTTATGGACAATTGCCGGTCTCGCGGGTGCGCGGCTATTCGCCCAGCAGGTTTTCCTTCAACACCGAGGGCGGCCGCTGCGAGACCTGCGCCGGCCAGGGAGCAATCAAGCTGGAGATGAGCTTTCTCCCGAGCAGTTACGTGCCCTGTGAAGATTGCGGCGGCCGGCGTTACAACGCCCAAACCCTTGAAGTGCTCTACAATGAAAAGAGCATCGGCGACGTCATGGAGATGACGATCGAGCAGGCGGCGGCGTTCTTTTCCACCAATCCGAAGATTGCCCGTCCGCTTTCGCTTCTCGTCGATACCGGGCTTGGTTATCTGAAGCTAGGCCAGCCGAGTCCGACCTTGAGCGGGGGCGAGGCGCAGCGGCTGAAGCTTGCGACCGAGCTCACCCGCGGAATCGGGCGCGCCCAGAACGAGCGCATCCGAAAAATGCGAAAACCGAAATCAACGCTCTATCTCCTGGAAGAACCAACGATCGGCCTCCACATGGCCGATGTGGAGCTGCTCTTGAACGTGCTTCATCGTCTGGTTGACGAGGGGAACACCGTGATCGTGATCGAGCATAACGTTACCATCATGGGCGAAGCCGATTACATCGTCGACATGGGTCCGGAGGCCGGCGCCGAAGGTGGCGAAGTGGTCGCGACGGGGACGCCGGAGGAAGTGGCGAAAAGCCGCATCAGTCGCACGGCGCCGTTTTTGCGCCAGGTTCTGAAAACGAAGCGCCCGAAGAAGCCGTCATCCCGAGGCTGGCGAAGCGCGCCGAGGGATCTCTCAAGCGCTCAATCGCTTCCGCGAGACATTTGCCGGCTCCGTCAGATTGAGCACCGGATCTCGCTTGGGTGACGCAAACTCCGACTGCGA
>JBAPMH010000072.1:0-7987 GCA_049278515.1 Chthoniobacterales bacterium | reverse complement strand
CAAAGGCCCCTCCCACATTAGACGATACTACGCCGTCACTTCTTTGAACACGGCCAGAAACCGCTCCATCTGCGGTTTCGTCCCGATGGTTACGCGCATGAAATTCGGCAACGGCGGAAACAGTCGCCCCACCTGAACTTTCCGCTCGCGAAATGCGGCGATGAGCGGTTTCACTTCGCGCCGCATGTCGATCATCATGAAATTCGCGTGCGAGGGGATGTAGGTGAATTTCATCTTGTCGAGCTCAGCGCAGACGGACTTCCTGACTTCTGAATTATTCTTCCGGCCGTTCTCGACCTGCGCGTTGTCGCTCAAGCTTGCCCGGGCCGCGACGATCGCCATGACGCTGATGCTGTCCCATGATTGCTGGGCGCGCATCAACTCGATCTTGTCCGGCTGGGCGACACAATAACCGCAGCGCAAGCCCGCCATGCCGTAGATTTTCGAGAACGTCCGCGCGACGATAAGGTTCGGATAGTCTTTGACCAGAGGAATCACGCTTTCGTAATCGGGGCTCTCGACAAAGTGATGGTAGGCCTCGTCGACGAGCACCATCGTCTCCTTTGGCACTTTGGCGAGAAAGGCGCGAAGCTCCGCTTTAGGGGTGATGCTGGCCGTAGGGTTGTTGGGATTGCAAACGTATTGCAGGCCTGCTTTGGGCACCTCGAGCATCTTCGGTAGATCGTGTCCGTAGGTCGCGTTCAACTTCACTTTGACTGCCTCCGCGCCGCTGGCCTTGGCATGACCGGCGCACGCCTCGAATGTCGGATCACCGACGACCAGTTTCTTTTCCGGGCCCGTAAACGCCGCGACGGAGACCTTCAGAATTTCACCGGAGCCCGCTCCGGCCAGGATGTTCTCCTTCGAGACCTGATTCAATTTTGCCAGCGCCTCGACCAACTCCTCGTGGCTGTCGTCCGGATATTTCCAGGCCAGGGCGAAAGCGGCGGTCATCGCTTCGAGCGCGACGGGCGGGGGACCATATGGGTTTTCGTTCGAGCTGAGCCTGACGACCTCGGAAGGATTGGTGCCGTTTGGTTTTGGCGTGGATTCCGAAAGTCCCAGCGCCGGCCGCAATGCCGCATAGGCTGCACCTGCGCCCAGGAGTCTCGTGAATCCCCGACGCGAGAGCGCGGTTGGATTTTTCACGAGATCGTTTTGCCCGAGAGCGGTCCGCTAGTCAATCCTAAGCATGGAAATGGCCGTCACAATTTGCTCGACAAAACCTCGGGTCAGAGATCAGCCTTGGCCTAACCACCCAGAAGATCGGCCCCATCCCCAGAGACGACCCCCAAGTTCACCTCTCCAGCTTGGCACTGATTTTCCCAACCACGAAAGAGCCATGATTACAAAAACTAAAACAACGATTGCTGTCTTAGCCGCGGCATTCCTGATTTGCACGAATTACGCCCAGGCGGGCAGTACAAAACCAAACCCGGCGGCCCTCGCCAAGGCCGCAAAAACTACCGATGAGGCATCCGCTGTCGTGAGCAGCGAGTCCCGATCGCTCCTCGGGCGCCTGGCTAAGGGTGATGACTTCACCAAGCAGTTTGACCAGGCAGCTTATAAGAAAGATACAAAGCAGCTCACGAAACTGATCCAGGAAGGGGGAATGAAGAAAAGTAAGGTGACGATCGAGAGCATTGAATCGGATATGCGAATTCGTATCCGCGCCTGCATCGACGGTTTTTGTGTGACGATTACCATATCCTGGTAGCAACGGGCGGCCTTGCCCTCGGCTAACGGCCCGGCGCTTAAACATTGGTACGCGCGACTCGTTGCGGCACGATGAGCGCGCGCACATGGCGGGGGAATGGATTGAATCATACGTGCCGGCGCGGCTCGACCGGATGCCGTGGAGCCGCTGGCATTGGCTCATCGTGCTCGCGTTGGGTGCGACTTGGATCCTCGACGGTCTCGAGGTCACGCTGGCCGGATCGCTCGGCGGCATCTTGACCCACCGCGAAACGCTTGGGCTCAGCGATGCGCAAGTCGGCGCGAGCGCCACTTTTTATCTCGCCGGCGCCGTGATCGGTGCGCTTCTCTTCGGCTACGGGACGGATCGGCTCGGCCGCAAGAAACTGTTCTTCATAACGGTCGCGGTTTATCTCACCGCCACAGCTTTGACCGCGTTCTCCTGGAACTTCGCCAGCTACGCGTTCTTCCGCGCCCTGACCGGGGCGGGCATCGGCGGTGAATACGCGGCGATCAATTCGGCCATCGACGAACTGATCCCCGCGCGGGTTCGCGGCCGGGTCGATTTGATGATCAACGGGTCGTATTGGGTCGGCGCGGCGATGGGATCTGGCGCCACGGTATTCCTCCTGGATCCAAATCGTCTGCCGATTTGGCTCGGCTGGCGCCTCGCCTTCGGTATCGGCGCCATCCTTGGTCTCGTCATTATCTTCTTTCGCCGCTGGATCCCGGAAAGTCCGCGCTGGCTTCTTATTCACGGACGTCCAGCGGAAGCCGAACAAATCCTCGACGAGGTAGAGCGAACCGTGGCCTCAGAAGCGTTGCCCCCTCACAATGCTCCGCCGACGAGAATCCGGACAAGAACACACACTTCCTGGCGCGAAATCTGGCGCACAATCGCGCATCAACACCGCCGCCGCTCCATCCTCGGCTTCGTTCTCATGCTGACGCAGGCATTTTTTTACAACGCGATTTTCTTCACCTACGGCCTGGTCCTGATGCGTTTCTACGATGTTCCGGCGGAGAACGTCGGTGGTTACCTGCTCCCATTCGCGCTCGGGAATGTTCTTGGCCCGATTGTTCTCGGCCATCTCTTCGACACCATCGGCCGCAGGAAAATGATCGCCGCCACCTATGCGATCTCCGGTCTCTTGCTCGCCACAACCGGCTGGTTTTTCCACGCCGGACTGCTCACCGCCCAAACCCAGACCATCGCCTGGATGATTATTTTCTTTGTCGCTTCCGCGGCTGCCAGTTCGGCTTATCTTACGGTCAGCGAAATTTTCCCGCTCGAAATTCGCGCCCTCGCGATTGCGATTTTCTACGCCTTCGGAACACTCGCCGGCGGCGTCGGGGCGCCGATTCTTTTCGGCTGGATGATCGGCACCGGCTCGAAAACAGCGCTGTTTGCCGGCTACCTATTTGGCGCTGCCTTGATGGTCATTGGCGCGATTGTCGAAGCCTTCATCGGCGTCGATGCCGAACGCAAATCCCTGGAGCACGTCGCCACGCCTTTATCCTGCAAACTGTAGCCGCGATTGCTGATCACGGCCGGACTTTGCCGCGTTGACTGCGAACAGCTGTCACCGTACGCTCGCCTCGTGAAGGAATTCACCGCAGTAATTGAGCGCTGTGTAGATAACGGCCTTTATGTCGGCTTCGTTCTTGGCTTCGCCGGAGCGCATTCCCGGGGCGAATCGCCGGAGGAATTACATCGCAACCTTCGTGAAGTCATCGAAATGCTGCCGGAGGACGGCGACCCGCAATTGGGCGCCGAGTTGGTCTCCTATGCGTAGCCAGTAAAAGCACCAATGAAGCTCACCCAAAATACGCTTAACAAGATCATTGATCTTTCTCGCCAACTCGACGCGGAGAACGCGAAACGCCATCCTCCCGGCCAGCTCGTGGCACTACACGAGTTGGAAGCTGAAGATTTGCAGGCTACTCCGACTGAGATGGAGCTAATCACGTTGATCGAGCTGCTCTCCATTGAAGAGAAAGCTGAGTTGGAGGCACTCTACTGGCTCGGGCGCGGCGATTTCGACGACTTCAAACGCGCAAGAGCTCACGCTGTGGAGCAAGACCCAGCTAACGCGCACATTTACCTCACCGAGAAGATAGGTCTCGGCGATGTAATTCGAGAAGGCGCGCTGAAGCTCAACCGATGAGGCGCAACTAGCCGATACGGCGGACTCTGAATGGAGCCACCAGAAAGCGGTGCGATAGCGGGCAGCCAGACGGGGTTTGCCGAGGAAGTCGGGCGTCAAAACTTTCGCAGTCGTTGAACTTCGGTCGCGTTTGACCCAAGAAATGGACCAGTTCCGCAATTTTGCTGACGGCAGACTGTTGGAGGGGTGCATCTATTGTGGAGGCGCCGCTGAGACGGTCGATCACGTTCCTTCGTACAGTCTCTTGGATCCACCGTATCCGGAAAATTTACCGGTGGTTGATGCGTGTCAGGCGTGCAATCAGGGCTTCTCAAAGGATGAGGAGTACCTTGTCTGCCTATTGGAAGCTGCAAAAGCCGGATCGACCGATCCTGAGATGATTAAGCGGCCTTCAGTCGCACGGGCACTGCGACGATCGCCCGCTCTTCGAGCTCGGATCGAGGCTGCGAAAAGAGTATTCGATGACCGAATCGAATTCGCCGTGGAGACCGATAGGGTTCAAAGTGCTATGCTCAAACTGGCGAGGGGTCATGCCGCCTTCGAACTCAGTCAGCCCTGCCGCAGAGAACCAAACCATTTCTGGTGCGGACCTTTGACTGCAATGTCTCCGGACGTGCGTGAATTGTTTGATGCACCTCACGAACAAAAGATGTTCGGCGAAATCGGATCACGCGGACTTCAAAGGCTCCTGGTAACGGAGATGGTTCTTCAATCAAAGACCGGGGAGAAGTCTATCGCTCGGTTTCTTTTCAACGATTGGGTAGACGTTCAAGAAGGCTATTACCGCTACCTCGCAATTGATGACGTGGGCGGAATCGTGATCCGAATTGTAATCGCGGAGTACTTAGCTTGGGAAGTCGGTTGGCGTCCCCATTGACTGCCCAATCCGTGAATCTCGTCAAAGTGGACGAGTTCATGACAGCGTGGCGACCCTAGCGAGCGCCGGGAGCTGCCGTCACGCCCTCGGGAAGCGCTGCAGATTGAGGGGACTGGCCGCCATGCGGCATTGGCACATCCCGCATCAGTTTCTGGAGTTGCCACAGAGTGGAGGGAACCGGATACATCGGGCTTGGGCGCGGGCGAATGAGATGGCGGATTTGGCGCTATCAACATTCCATCAAGCGCGGAGCGTTCGATCCACCATTAGGGACGACGGGGCGGTCGTCCCTCCAAGGCGACACAGAGGCGGTCACAATTTTCCTTGTGCCAATCCGGCCGCTTCTGGCAGTCTCGCGCCGAAGCGCCCGGAGTAATCCGGCACGCGAACCCCAGGAAAGAACCCCTTCAGATGCCCACCGACTTCGAAGTACCAGTTCAAAGTCGTCTGCCGCAATTTCCAAGGCGACGGCCCCAACAGCGAAGGGCCGAGCGTGAATGTTACGTGCGGCGGTCGCGAGCTATCCCAAACGATTTTTGTGTCTGTTGGAATCAATCATGTCTGCCGCCGAAGCAATGCGTAAGTATCGAGAATCATCAATATGAGCATGGAAGAAATTGAATCGCACGTTAAGCAACAGTCGGAGCAACTCCAAAAGCAGTCGGAGCAGATGATACGACACGATGTCCGGATAGGAGCCCTCGAGAAAATCGATGAGCGAGTAACTCGTTTGAACAACTACTTCCAGATTTGCGGGATCCTTCTTCTGGTTCTGGGCATCGGGAGTGGATGGTTAACGACTCGTTTTCTTTCAGCCCGCCAGGAGATTAACCGCTTGACCGAGAACTTGAACGACTCAAAGAAGCTGCTCGACAATCAACTAGCGGGAGCCAAGAAACAATTCGACGAGCACGTCAACGCCAATCCGGTCATTACGGCCCTCCAAGCAAAGGTGACGAAGTTCGATACCGCATTCGCGACTGCCGGTCCGACTGGGGACGGCGTGCAAACACCTAAACGGCGTGGGGACGGAAATGAAGGAGAGGATATGATCACGTCCCCGCCAGGAACATATGTTTATGGGATTCGCGTCGGTTGGAATAAAGGGCCTCCGCACGGGGTCGTTCATCACGTGAGTCTGCTCTACAAACCTTTTCTGAGCAGCTCGCCATAGCCCGACCAAAGACACGGCGGTTTCAAACCGCCGCTCCTTGGGAGCACGCGATTCGCGTGCTGGGAGAGGAACTTTTCCTCCGTTTGCGGTTGCGTAGCAGCGTGGTTCTAAACGACGCTCCCGACGATGAAGACCGATGTTATGGATCCGGCGGCCGCTCCGCCGTCGGTGCCAGACCCTAAGGCGCCGATCCCTCGGCAGATCCGTTACATCATCGGCAACGAAGGGTGCGAGCGCTTCAGCTTTTATGGGATGCGCAACATCCTAACGGTGTTCCTGGCTACGTCGTTGCTGGCTTACCTGCCGGAGGCGGACCGAGGTGGAGCGGCCAAGGAGGTCTTCCATACCTTCGTCATCGGCGTTTACTTTTTCCCGCTCCTCGGCGGATGGATTGCGGACCGCTTTTTCGGAAAATACAACACGATCTTCTGGCTGAGCCTCGTGTATTGCGCCGGGCAAGCCTGCCTGGCGATGTTCGTGACGAATCGGATGGGGTTTTACGTTGGGCTGTCCCTGGTGGCGCTCGGGTCGGGCGGGATCAAGCCGTGTGTGGCGTCGTTCGTGGGCGACCAATTCGATCAGACGAATAAGCATCGCGCGAAGGTGGTGTTCGACGCATTTTATTGGATCATCAACTTCGGCTCGCTCTTCGCGTCGTTTTTGATGCCGATCTTTCTCAAAAGCCTTGGCCCGGCGATCGCCTTCGGAATTCCGGGTGTGCTCATGTTCGTGTCCACCTTCATCCTCTGGATCGCGCGCAAGCAGTATGTGATGCTGCCGCCGACGCCGCCGGATCCGAATTCATTTCTCAACGTTTGCCGCAGCGCGTTGGCCTCAGGGACAGGGGGACGCGTTCTGGCGATTACAGGCGCAGCGGCGGCGATCATGTCGTTCCTGTTGATACCGAAAGAGGAATTTGTGATCGCGGCCTGTCTTGCCCTGGTGGCGGTAATCGGGTTCGGCGGGATCGGAGTTTGGATGCAGCTTGACGCGGTCCGCGGCAAACATCCTGACGAAGCGATCGCGGGCGTGCGCTCCGTGCTGCGTGTCCTTGTGCTCTTCGCGCTCGTCACGCCGTTCTGGTCGCTCTTCGACCAAAAGGCGTCGACCTGGGTTTTGCAGGCCGACGCGATGACAAAGCCAGGCTGGTTCCAGTCCTCGCAAATGCAGGCGCTCAATCCGGCGCTGGTGATGTTGCTCATCCCGTTCAATAACCTTGTGCTTTATCCCGCGCTGAGACGACGCGGGTTCGAAATGACGGCGCTGCGCCGAATGACGGCGGGGATCGCGTTTGCGGGAATGTCATGGATTGTGGTCGGAGCGATGCAGGTCGTGCTCAACGGAGGGACCGCGTTTTCGATCGCGTGGCAGGTGCTTCCGTACGCGTTGCTCACGCTTGGCGAGGTGCTTGTCTCCGCGACCGGGCTTGAGTTCGCCTACAGCCAGGCGCCGCTGGCGATGAAAGGCGTGATCATGGCATTCTGGAATCTTTCCGTAACCATCGGAAACCTTTGGGTGTTGGTGGTGAATGCCGGAGTAAAAAACGACACGGTGAACAACTTCATCAAATCGAACGGATTTGAGGTAACGGCGTTCCAGATGTTTTTCTTCGCGGGATTTGCTTTCGTTGCTGCGCTTGTGTTCGGGCTCGTCGCGCGGAGTTATCCGCTCGCGGACCACTATCGGAAGGCTTGAGGTGGATCAAGCGCTCCGGGCTCGAGGGCGATAATCTAGCGAAGGCTAGAGACTCATCACGCGATCCCGCAAAAGCGGGACGCGATCCACCTACTTTGCCGCAACGACCAGCTCCGCAGTGTAGACTGATCCCGCCGGCGTGAGTTCGCTGGAGTTCAGGCAGAAGGATTCGACGTGAATCATGCCGGCGTCGAAACTGGCGTGAGTCTTCAAGAAGGGACGAATCGTCTGCGTTGAAACGTCGCGGCAGCGCGCGAGGGTGACGTGCGGATGAAACGAGCGCAGGTCGGGCTCGAGGCCGACGGCGAGAAGAGCTTCCTGGACGCGTTTTTGGAGTTGGAACAAATGCGGATGCCCGCTGCCCACACCGATCCAGAC
>JBAPMH010000071.1:0-8922 GCA_049278515.1 Chthoniobacterales bacterium | reverse complement strand
CTTTTTAGCCCATTCGTGGCCTCGCATTATGTCGGTTTCGCCCTGGTTGGGGGCCTGGGTTTGCTTTTGCAGAACCGCGCTTCGCTTAAAACTCTCCTGCCGGCGTCGGTCGCGGCCTCGGTCATTTTCTACGTCGTGACGAACGCGGTCTCCTGGCTCTTCGACCCGGGATATGTGAAAAACTTTTCCGGATTGATTCAGGCTTTGACCGTCGGGTTGCCGGCTTACAGCGCCACCCCCACCTGGATGTTTTTCCGGAGCTCGCTCTTGAGCGATCTCTTTTTCACGCTGCTTTTCGTTTTCTGTATGAATGTTGGGCGGAGCCCGCAGCGGGAGCGTGCCGCCGCTGCCTTGCCTCGCCCCGTTTAAGCCGGCCATGCCGCTGCCGGAGCAACGCGACGAAGTCGAGATGCTCTCGCTGATGCTGTTGATTCGGCGTTTCGAGGAGCGCGCCAGCCAGCAATATCAAGCGCAGAAAATCGGCGGATTCTGCCATCTCTACATTGGCCAGGAAGCAGTAGTGTGCGGCGCGGTCGCGGCGGCGCGGCCGGACGATTATTTGATTACTGCCTATCGCGATCATGCGCACGCGCTGGCCCGCGGCACAAGCGCCAACGCCTGCATGGCCGAGCTGTTTGGGAAGGCGACCGGCTGCTCGCGCGGACTCGGCGGTTCGATGCATTATTTCGATCGAGAGCATCACATGTATGGAGGGCACGCGATCGTGGCAGCGCATGTGCCCCTGGCCACGGGCATGGCTTTCGCGTCGAAGTATCGCGACGAAGATCGCGTCACAATTTGTTTTTTTGGGGACGGCGCCATCAATCAGGGTTCATTTCACGAAGCCCTCAACCTGGCCGCGCTCTACAAGCTTCGCGTCATTTTCGTTTGTGAAAACAACCTGTTCGCCATGGGCACCAGCGTCGAGCGGTCTACCTCTCTCAAGGAAATCGTCGAGCGCGCGGAAGGCTATGATATTCCGGGAACCGTGATCGATGGAATGAACTTTCGCGAGGTGCGGGACAAACTCTCCGAAATCATCAGTTCGATCAGAGCGGATCCGCGTCCGGCCTTCGCGGAGGTCCGCACCTACCGGTACCGTGGCCATTCCATGTCCGACCCCGCGAGTTATCGAACCAAGGAACAACTGGAGAAATATCGGCTCGACGATCCGATCACGCGGTTGCGCGCTCAGCTCACTCGCGAGGAAAAACTGACCCACGAGCAGTTTGACCGGATGGATAAAGAGGCGAAAGAGATTGCCCTGGCGAGCGTCAAGTTTGCCGAAGAAAGCCCTGAGCCGCCGCTCGAAAAACTCTACGATTACACTTACGCGAACGGAGGCGGCGCGTGAGAGAGATCACGTATCGCCAGGCGCTCAATGAAGCGCTCGCCGAGGAACTGGAGCGCGACCCGAACGTTTTCCTAATGGGCGAAGAAGTCGCGGAATACAACGGCGCCTACAAAGTGAGCCAGGGCCTGCTTGAACGCTTCGGCTCGAAACGCATCATTGATACACCGATCAGTGAGAACGGTTTTGCGGGATTGGGCGTTGGCGCGGCCATGGTGGGACTGCGGCCAATCATTGAATTCATGACATTCAGTTTTTCCTTAGTCGCGTTCGATCAGGTGGTAAACAATGCGCCGAACATGCTCACCATGTCCGGCGGCCAGTTTAACATCCCGATCACCTTCCGCGGGCCAAATGGTCCGGCGCATCAACTCGGCGCCACCCATTCGCACGCCACGGAATGTCTTTATGCCAACGTGCCGGGATTGAAAATCTGCACACCGGCGACCCCACGTGACGCAAAGGGCCTGCTAAAGACGGCGATTCGCGACGATAATCCGGTCCTGGTCCTCGAGGTTGAGCTCCTCTACAGCTCGAAGGGGATGGTGGAAGAGGAAGATTTTGAGCTGCTGATTCCGTTAGGGGAAGCGGAAGTGAAGCGGCCGGGAAGCGATGTTACGATTATTTGTTACGCTCAGACTGTTCCGCTCGCGCTGGCCACAGCGGAAAGGCTCCAAGACGAAGAAGAAATTAGCGCCGAAGTGCTCGATCTGCGTTCCATCAAGCCTCTCGATCAGGAAGCTATCCTCAAGTCGGTTTCAAAGACCCATCGGGTGGTGATTGTTGAGCAGGACCGGCCGTTCTGTGGGATTGGCGCAGAAGTTTCGTATCGAATCCAGAAGGAAATATTCGACGAGCTGGATGCGCCGATTCTCCGCGTTGCGCAGGAAGATGTGCCCATGCCTTACAATGAGCGGCTCGAGCAGGCAGTGCTGCCCAGTCCCGATAAGTTGATCGCCGCTGTGAAGAAAGTTTGTTACACCTGACAATCGTCGCCATGCCAGAGATCCAAATGCCCAAGCTCAGTGATACGATGACGGAGGGTACGCTTGTCTCTTGGAAGAAGAAAAAGGGGGACAAAGTTTCGACGGGCGACGTCATCGCGGAGATCGAGACAGACAAGGCGACCATGGAATGGGAGTCACCGGAGGACGGAACGCTCACGGAGATCTATGTCGAAGAGGGTGGCAAGGTAAACGTCGGCGAGAGGATCGCATTCATCGGCGGCGAAGGAGAAGCGCCTCCAGCGGCGAAAGAGGCCGATGCCAAGAAGCCGGAACCTGAAGTGAAGGAGGAAAAAAAGCCGGCCCCAAAAAAGAAAGAGCAGGCCGAAACGGAAAAACCCGCCCCGGCCGAAGAGAAAGAAAAGGAAACGGCGCCGCCCCAAGAGGATGGGAAGAAGTCGGCCGCGTCCCCCAAAGCCGCGCCTGCCGCGGAATCAACTGCGAAAGAAAAAATCGAAAGCACGGGCGGAGCGCGCGTAAAAGCGTCACCAATCGCCCGCCGGGTTGCGGCCGAACAAGGCGTGGACCTTTCCGCGGTTAAGGGAACAGGTCCGGAGGGCCGAGTGACCGAGAGCGATGTGCGGGCGGCAGCGAAGTCAAAAGGTGCGGCGCCACCGGCGTCCGGGCCGCGAATTCCAGCCGGCGAAGGCTCCCGGATTAGTCTCACCGGAATGCGCAAACTGATCGCCGAACGCCTGGTCGCAAGCAAAGCGCCGGTGCCGCATTTCTATTTGAATATCGAGATTGATGCTGGTCCGCTCATGGCGGCAAGGGCTGAGCTGAAATCGGCGGGAGAAGGATCCGATTCGGCAAAAATCACGGTGAACGACTTCGTCCTCAAGGCGTCAGTCGAAGCTGCGGTCAAGGTGCCAAAAGCGAACGCGTCTTTCGATGGTGACGCAATCGTGGAATTCAACGACGTCAATCTGGCGATTGCCGTGGCCATTGAGGATGGCTTGATCACGCCAGTAATTCGCGCCGCGCAAGGCCGGTCGCTGCGGGAAATCAGCGAAACCGTCAAAGACCTGGCGCATCGAGCGCGGAACAAGCGCATGAAGCCGGAAGAGTTTCAGGGCGGAACTTTCACCGTCTCAAATCTCGGCAGCTATGGTATCGACAACTTCTCCGCCATTATCAATCCGCCGCAGGGGTTCATATTGTCGATTGGGAGAATCGTGAAAAAGCCGGTGATCGACGACTGCGACCAAATTGTCGCCGGGCAACGGATGACAATTGGAATGAGCTGCGATCACCGCGTGATTGATGGCGCCCTCGGGGCGGAGTACCTGAAGGCCCTCCGCCAGCTCCTCGAGAATCCCGCCCTCCTTCTGGTTTAGTGGTCAGGCCATGGAAACTCCGCCGCCGAAAAGGAGTTTCTGGATGGTTCCCTTTACGGTGCACGCCACGCGGGGATTACTGCGCGACCAAAGCTCACGCCGAAAGACCATGGCGGTCTCCGTCGCCGTCGCCCTCCTCTTGCTGATTGCGGGGCTGACGGTTTTGCGTCCCTGGCTGGATCCGCACGAACATCCCTGGCGATTCATTTTGTTCTGGCTCGCCTGCGCGTGGGAAACGGTGCTGGTATTGTTACTGGCACTTTTTGATTTGCTCCTTCTCCGGGCAAACGCACGGGCCGCGCGAAAAGCTTTTCAGGAGGATCTTTCCAAGGAAGGAGCGCCAGCCGCTCCAAACGAGAGCGCGAAACGTGATTAGAATCCGTCCTCAGACAGCAGGGTCAATCGCGGCCATCTCCAAATCGTAATCGCCAGAATCAACAATGACGCGAGAGTAACGACAGCGCCCGCAATGAGGTAAGGGTTGCGGTAATTCAGTTCCACCTCGTGCGCGCCTGCTTCCAATCCGACACCAAGTAATCCGGCGTCCACCTTGAAGACCGGGGCCTGTCTGCCATCCTGCAGGGCGTGCCAGCCGGGAGCGAAAGGTGTTTGCAGGACCAGGACGCCCTTCTTTTCGAGCAACACCTTCCCCGTGAACCGGGTTTGACGAAAGCTTGTTAAATCAAGGCCTGTTTTCCGCCGCGCAAGAACGATATCTTTCAGGGACGAATCCCGAATCTCCGTCTCCAAATCCGGAAGGCTCGCCGGCGTAAGACCAAGCTTATCTGCCTCGGTCTTATCGGCGAGCACTGCAACCCGGAGAAGCACCTCCGGTTTGTCCTGGGTTCGAAGCTGGAGGAAAACGTCCTTTGTGATATAACGGTAAAAGGTTAAGCCGAAAGGAACGAACCGCGCGTTTCGAAACAAATAATCTCGGTCGTATCGCTTGACCAGTTCATATTGAAGCGTCCTCTGGAACGGTATGGGATCCTCTACCAAGGCATACTTTTCACCTGCGAAAAGAGAAAGCATTGGATCATTCAGTAACCCAAGCGACCATCGGGTTTCCGCTTCGGATCCGGGCGCTATGGCGTCCACGGCCGTTAGGAAGTCGGTGTAGTTGACGCTGTTAAAGGAGTTGTAGGAAGAAGTGCCGTAGTAACCAAAGACCTGTGCGTCGTTTAGACTGGGCCAGCGGGCACTGGGCCCGGATGGTCGCAACTTCGTTATGCGAAAGAAACTCTTGTCTTCCGCCTTTATGTCCCGGACGGCGTCAGCGGTGGCGTCGTTGTAATCGATGCGCTGGGTCAGGTCCTGTTTACTGACAGTCTTACGATTGGACACCGTGATTTGATCGAACCGGCTCAGCTCAAGGATGGCCACGCCTGCAACCACCCAGGCAGCAATCTCCTGCTTGCGAATCAGCTGACCAGCCGTGAGGAGAGCGCCATACACCAGCAGCAAAATAGTAACTTCGAGTTTCAGAGCCTGATTGATGCGCACCTGCAAATCTTCCAGCGGCCAATAAAGGAACGCGACTGCCACACCAATCGTCGTGGCGAGAAGCCAGAGCTTCAGTGGTTGACCCTGGCTGTAACGCGACAAAGCCATCATGCCCAGGGTGATCATTCCAAGGATCGAGAATAACGAATGAGTCCGATAGTAATCGCCTTGGAAAAGCCAAAAGAGATATCTGGACCACGGGAATATCACCGGCAGAACCATCCCAACTAAAAAGACGAAATAGATTACTCGCTGACGTCGGCTGGCGCCCGGGAAGACTTGCGGGAAGAGGATCAAACAGATCAATCCGCAATAGGTCAACGGCGCTTCCAAATAATTTTGCCATCCGAAAAAGTCATCGGCGGTTCCTATAAGGTCATTGGCGAATAGCCGGGTGACGGCGCTGAGGTAGTGCAAGCGTGATTCGAGGCCAAATATCGGAAACGAACTAAGCGTTGCCAGCGCCGAGGTGGTTCCGGAACCGCGGGGGCTATGCAGAATGGCGTCCAGGCCAGGGAGAGTAATTATCGCCCCGAGACATACGCCGAGACATGCGACAGCAGCCAGGGCAAGACAAATTCGAAGTACGCGCCCCGGTTGCGAGGCGGACTGTCCCCAGATCCTGGCTGGGACGTACACAGCCAGAAAAACCCCGCACAAATAGAGATGAAACGGGGTGATAATTCCAACCAACGCCACAGCCAGCGCCAGGATAAGCCAGCGACCGCGCTGCAGAGCTTCCTCGGCCCCTAACAGGATCATGGCGAAACAAACGACTTCGTCAGCAAAAGGATACCAGCAACTCCCCATGCACATATAGGCCGACAACGAGAGGAGGAACGCACCGAGAACGGGGGCCGCTCCCTCCAGGCGGCGAAGCTGGAGAAAGCGAAGAAAAAGTAACCCAGCGATGAGAATCTTGGCTAGATGTTGGTAGACCAGGGCGGGAGCAATCAGTGCTCCGGGTAGCCAGCTTACCGGCTGCCAAATCAAATAGCCCGCCGCATAGGCGAGGTCCTGACCCATTCCTACAAAGAAGGACCACGAAGGCACCCCCTCGGCACGAACGTAGTCCGAGAGGTGAATGAAATCCGGGTAATAACTGTTGACCGAGTCGCTACCGATGTCTGTGTAAAGCAGCACTGAGTCGCCGAACAGGAATTTTCGAAAGATAAATGTTCCGGCGAGCAAGAGGCCAAGAGCAGTTAACCAAATCCAGCGTTGCGGTCGCATTGAATTATCGATCATTGTTCGGCTAATTGTTTGCAGCGCTCTTACGGGGTGACGGGCGTATAACGATTGTCCCGAAAGGCGAGACCCGATTGATAGAATTGGATTTGTGAGCGGATAGCGTCGGCGCGTGCATTCTGGCCTTCATTCAGGGCTAACTGCAAGGCATGTTGAGCGGTTTTGATTGCGTCGTCAAAACGCCCTGCCTCCGCGTAGGCGGCAGCCAACGTCGCGCCGATTACCGGGCTCTGGCTCCGGGTCAATGAATCGGCTCGTTCAGCGATTGCGACGGCCTTCACGGCGTTTCGGAGGAGGGCGTCGGGGCAGGTGGCGAGCACCCATGCCAGATTATTTCGCGCTTCGATATCGTCCGTGTTGATTTCCAGGGCCCGACTGTATTCGGCGATCGCCTTTTCCGCGCGCCCCATTTGAAGAAAAGTGTTGCCGAGGTTGTAATGCGCGTCGCCGTCGTTCGGATTGATTTCGATCGCGGTCTTGAGGTGAGTCAGAGAGTCGTCTACGCGGCCGATTTCCAAAAAGGCAACTCCCAGCAATGAATGGACGAATGGTTGTCTCGGATCGATTTGCAGGGCGTTCTGAAAGTGGACAAGCGCTTCATTGACCCGCCCCTGATCGTAAACAGCCTGCCCGAGATTCTCTTCGGCAATCGCATTGCCGGTCGTACACGTGAGGGTATGGAGCCAAAGCGTTTCGCTGTTCCGCCAATGCGAAGCCTGAATATGCGCAGACAATGCCAGGAAGGAAACGATGCCTGCCGAAGGAATACCCAAAAACAGAAGCCGGTGGCGCCATCGGTTCGCCAGATCCACCGCCATCCAGGTGAGCAGAAGGGCCAGTCCGATTTGCGGAAGGTAAGTGTAACGATCCGCCCGGGATTGGCTTCCCACTTGGAGAATACCGATCACCGGAAGGAGCATGATGAGATACCAAAGCCACCCGGTTACGAGATAGCGATAGCGGCGACCCCAAATGAAGACCGCGGTGGAGATTGCGGCCAAAATGACCAGCGAAAAGACAACTTTCGAAACAACGACATCCTGAGGGTTAAACGGATAGAAAGGCGCCAGGTCCCTCGGCCAAAACATCTGGCGGAGATAAACGCCGTACGAAATGATCGCGTTTCCGGTGCGTTGCGCGAGAGAGATGTGCGACAGCGGCTGGAGCGCGACTTTCTGGGCAAAGAGCGTTCCCAGACTCGAAGCCGCTCCCAAAACAAAAAGCGGCAGTTTTTCGGCGATTAATCGACGCGCAGCCGGAATTTTTGGGTTTTCTGCATTGCCCGGGCCGGCTATCCGATTCAGCGGCCAGAAGTCGAGTAAGAGGAGAACACAAGGCAATGTGATCAGCATCGGCTTGCACATCAACCCGAAGGCAAACAGCAGCAGGACGAAGCCATAGCGGGCAGGCGACGGTTGGCGCACGTATCGAACATAAGCGCCGATGGTCAGGACGAAGAAGAGGCCGCTGAGAACATCCTTTCGTTCCGCTATCCAGGCGACCGATTCCACTCGTAACGGATGAATCGCAAAAAAGACGGCCACGAAAGCGCTCCGCCACAGCGCGCCCGTCATTTGGCGCAGGACCAGGAAGAGCAGAATCGCGGTGGCGGTATGAAGCAGGACATTGGTGAAATGATGGCCGCCTGGATTCAGGCCATAGAGCTGGCAGTCCAACATATGGGAAAGCCACGTGAGGGGATGCCAATTAGCCGAATGGACGTGCGTAAATGCCCACCAGATTCCTTCAATCGTCAGGCCCCGGGCGACTTGCGCGTTCCTAACGACATAGGCGTTGTCATCCAGATTGATGAATGGGAACCCAAGCGTCTGGCCGAAGACCAGCCAGGTGATGGCAGCAATGAAACCGCAAACACCGAAAACCATCCAGCGATTGCTCGAGATAATGCTGTTCTTTCGCACAGCGCTGGGCTTGGGTCTGCGGCTCATTGGTCTCGGGGCGCGGAGAGAATAAAGAGACAATCGGGAATCGCTAGACAAAACGCCCAATTCCGGACTCGCAAAGCGCTCCCGCCAACGAATATTCTTTGCCGTGACGAACGATGTGCCAGCCGGCGCGATTCGGCCGGAGAGCTGGAAGCGGCGGGAACAAATGGAGGCGGACGAAGTCAGGGTCCTCGCGCCTTTCGCGCAAAAGTCCGGTGACTCTCGAGGAAGGAAATATCCCGAGCCGCGGCACGCCTACCGCACGGAGTTTCAGCGTGACCGTGCGCGCATCATCCATGCGCGGGCATTCCGAAGATTGGAATACAAAACCCAGGTGTTCCTGAACGGCACGGGCGATCATTTAAGGACGAGGCTGACCCATTCCATCGAAGTTGCCTCGATCAGCCGCACGATCGCGCGGGCGCTTTCCTTGAATGAAGACCTGGCCGAGGCGATTGCCCTGGCCCACGACCTTGGACACTCGCCGTTCGGTCATTCAGGCGAGGAGATGCTTGCCGAATGCATGCGCGAAC
>JBAPMH010000070.1:0-8314 GCA_049278515.1 Chthoniobacterales bacterium | reverse complement strand
GCCTTACACCGATGGACGCGTTTCCGATATTCCGCGCCGGCTCCAAACCTATTATCGGGCGCGTGGCTACTATGATGTGAA
Source organism: Chthoniobacterales bacterium (assembly GCA_049278515.1). Classification (GTDB taxonomy): domain Bacteria; phylum Verrucomicrobiota; class Verrucomicrobiia; order Chthoniobacterales; family UBA10450; genus AV80. The sequence continues at coordinate 8,233 of JBAPMH010000070.1, read as the reverse complement.
GGTCGAGGCGACGGGCGATCCGCCGTCCGCCCCCAACGGCCGGGTGCCGCTCCTGGTCTCGATCACGCCCGGACCGCTTTACCATTTCGATGGCGTGACGGTGCAGGGGTTGGAAAAATTGCGGCCGAGTTATATCACGAGAAGGTTCAGCAAGTTCAGCGGCAAAACCTACAGCCCCGAGCTGGTGGACGAGAAGTTTCGCGAGCTGATGAAGTCGGGCTTGTTCACGGTCCTCCAGATCAAGCCGACGCCGATCGGCGGCAACGCGCTGCGGCTCGACGTTTCCGCCGAGGAAGCCAAGAGCAAGGAATTTGGTTTCGCCCTCGGCTATGGCTCGTATACGGGCGCCATTGTGGGCGCCAGTTATCGCGATCGCAATCTCTTCGGCTACGGACGCCCGATTTCGACCCTCGCGGAATGGTCGGAGCGCGGTTACAAAGCGGAAATTCTCTGGGAGGATCCCTACTTCTTCGACAGCGAGTTCGGTTTCAAAGCGAAGCTCTCCGCCCTGACTTTCGATTTCGACGGCTACGACAAGTTCGAAACCGGCCTCCGCCTCGATTTCACGCGCAAGCTCTCGAAATTTTACGAAGTCGGCCTCGTTCTATCCGCGCGGCATGTGGACGTCACCAGCGCCGAAATCGATCCGCTGCTCCTGGGCGACACCTCGTACTTCGTCAGCTCGATCGGTCTCACCCAGACCCTCGACTTGCGGGACAGCAAGGTGAATCCGAACCGGGGTTTCGTTTTCGACAATACGATTGATTTCGCGACCGGAGCCCTCGGCAGCAGCATCGACTTCGTCCGGAGCACCGCGCGGTTCAGTTATTATCTGCCGTTCGGGCACGAGCCGGCTCCGGGACACCCGGACCGCCGCACCCTGCTCGCCCTCGGCGCGCGTGCCGGCATCATCCACAGCCTGAGCGGAGGAACGTCGCCGGCGGAGATTCCGATCGATGAACGATTCTTCAGTGGCGGCAGCACCACCGTCCGCAGCTTCGCCGAGCGCGACCTCGGTCCGCACAATCACGATCACCCGATCGGCGGCGAATTTTTCACCGTCTTCAACGCGGAATATATCTTCCCAATTTATGGCGAGCTTCTCGGCGCCGTCTTTGTGGATGCCGGCAATCTTTTGCCGAACTCGACCGATCCCTTCGAGCATGTGACCGCCGGTTTGGATGACATGCGCTACGCCGTCGGGGTGGGTCTGCGCTACAAACTGCCGATCGGCCCGGTCCGGCTTGATTACGGTTACAACCCCGACCGGCGTGCGGGCGAAGACAGCGGCGCCTTCCATTTCAGCTTTGGCTTCGCCTTTTAAGGCCGAAGCCTCCCGCGCGAACGTAATCTTCTTTGTAGGGGCGCTTCTGTGAAGCGCCCATCGCAGAACCAAGAAGCGGCGGTTTAAAAACCGCCGTCGAAAACAGGGCGGTTTGGAAAGCGCCCCTCCTTGATGTCATAGCCAATGCCACGCACAACTTATCTCCTCCCCATCCGTCGCGCGAATTTCTCCGCGCCGGAAGCAGCCGAGTTTGCCGAATATTTCCGCCTGCTCGGCGAAGCGGGCTGCGAAGTGCTGGTCATGGACGGCTCGCCCGCTCCGGTCTTCGAGCAAAATCATCAAGCCTGGAGTTCTTTCTGTCGGCACGAGGAGGTTGATCGTTCATTCGGTTATCTGAACGACAAGGTGAACGGCATCCACACCGGAGTAGATCTCGCTACTTCAGAGAAAATCATCCTCGCGGACGACGATATCCGCTATACGGCTTCGCAGATCGGTTATGTCTGCGAAATCCTCGAAGATTTTGAAGTGGTGCGGCCCCAGAATTTTCTCTCGCCGCTTCCCTGGTGGGCGCGAATGGAAGCCGCCCGGATGCTGATCAATCGCGCCACCCTGCGCACCGCCGATTACCCGGGGACCTGCGCTTTTCGCAGGGAAAGCATGTTGCGGGTCGGGCACTACGACGGCGATGTTTTGTTCGATAACGAGGAGATCGTTCGCCACTTCGCGCACGAAGGCGTCGCCATCAATTATGCGACGAACCTGTTCGTGCCAAAGCGGCCGCCGCGTTTCCGGAAATGGGTCGAACAACGGCCGCGGCAGGCCTATGAGGATTTTGGCTTGCGGCTGAAGACAGCGTTGTTTTTGAGCCTGCCGCTGGTCGCTGCCGTGGTCGGTTTCGCTCTGGGATTCAAAGCGGTGTTGCTCTACGCCCTCGGCCTTTCCGCGATCGGTATCGCGCTCGCGTTCGCCGGCTGGTTTCGCGGCGCCGCGTCGCGCTGCTTTCCGTGGACGGTTTGTTTTTTTGCGCCGTTCTGGATTCTCGAGCGGACGTGCAGCACCTGGTGGGCGCTCTATTGGCATTTCGCCCATGGCGGTTATCCCTTTGGCGACAAAATCTTGTCGAAAGGCATCGGACGCGATTGGATCAGCGGTGGACGCGTGGCCGCGCAGGCTGCCGCGCGCCAACCTAACGAATGAACAACATCAGCTCCGAATCTCCCGGACCGCTCGGCGATATCCCGCCCGACGTTTTCCGGAAACATCTCCACGAGGTGGCGGATTGGATCGCGGATTACCGGGAAAAGATAGCGGAGCGCCGGATTGCTCCAAACGACAAGCCGGGCGCGGTCCTCGCGCAGTTGGACGCCACGGCGCCGGAAACAGGGACGTCGTTCGACCGCATCTTTGCCGACATCGACCGCATCATCGTGCCCGGCCTGGCCCACTGGGCGCATCCCCAGTTCATGAGCTACTTCGGTTGCACGACCACCAGTCCCGGAATTCTCGCCGAAATGTTTACTGCTGCCCTGAACGTCAACGCCATGACCTGGCGCACTTCGCCGGCCGCCACCGAGCTGGAAACGCTCGTCCTCGACTGGCTCCGGCAATGGCTCGGCTTGCCGGCTGAATTTTCCGGGGTCGATTACGACACCGCTTCCATCTCGACCATGCACGCGCTCGCCGTCGCGCGGGAGGAAGCGAGCACGTCCATTCGCACCCTCGGGCTTTCGGGCCGCTCCGAGCTCCCGATCTTTCGGATTTACGTTTCCGACCAGGCCCATAGCTCCGTGGACAAAGCGGCGATCGCGCTGGGGCTGGGGGAACATAATGTCCGGCGACTCGCGTGCGATTCGGAATTCCGCATGAACGTGGCTACATTGCGCGAAGCGGTTACCGCAGATCTCCGCAAGGGATTCAAGCCTCTCGCGGTGGTCGCTACGGTTGGCACCACCTCCACCGCCAGCGTCGATCCGGTCCGGGAAATCGCCGAGGTCTGCGCCCAACATCAGATGTGGCTCCACATCGACGCGGCTTACGGCGGCGGCCTCGCCCTCTTGCCCGAGCACAAATGGGTCACCGACGGCTGGGCCGAAGCCGATTCGCTGGTGATCAATCCGCATAAAATGCTGTTCGTGCCGTTCGATTTCAGCGCGCTTTACGTGCGCGATATCGAACGGCTCCGCCGGCTCTTCACCCTCGTTCCCGAATACCTCCACCTCCGCGACCCCACCGGCGCCGAGATCAACTACATGGATTACGGCGTCCAGCTCGGCCGCCGGTTCCGCGCCCTGAAGGCGTGGGTCGTCTGGCGCTCGTTCGGCCGCGAAGGAATGGCTGCCCGCATCCGCGAACACCTCCGGCTGGCTCAATTATTCGCGAGCTGGATCCGGGATGACCCGCGCTTTGAGATTTCCGCCCCGGTCATGATGGGCGTCGTCTGTTTCCGGCTCAAGGATGCCGACGACAAAACGGCCGACAAAAAGAACAGCGCCACCGTCGCGAAGATCAACGCCTCTGGCGAAGCCTACCTTACCCAGACGAAACTGCGCGGCCGCACCGTCATGCGACTTGGTCTCGGAAACCTGCTCACGGCCGAAGAACATGTCCGCCGGGTCTGGGAAATCATTCGCGCGGCGGTTCAGTGAACGCCGCCGTGTCCAGGCGAAAACAAGTCGTCGCGTGGGCGATTCTCGCCCTGGTTGTGGCCGCCGCCGGCTGGTTGATCATTCGCGGCTACGTGCCGGCGTGGCGCGGTCGCGTGTTGTCCGAGCGCGCGAATGCCGCGTATGAGGCATTCGATTACTTGCAGGCGGAACAGCTAGGGCTTGCTGCAGCCGAAGAATTCCAAGCCAGCGCCTTTCGCCACTTCGACGCTGTGGCCCGCGCCTTACGGCTGGCGGGATCGGCCGCCCGTGAACAAGGTCTCTATTCCGCGGCCGGCGAGCACCTGCAAAAGGCTGAAAAGGCAACGAATATTAATCGGGCGCCAGAAGAATGGGCAGCGGTGCAACAGGCAATCGGCGAACTGCTGGTCGACCTAAACCAATACCAGGCTGCCGAGGAAATCCTGGAAAAGGTCGTCCACATCCGGGAAGGGATCGGCCCCCTTGAACAAGCGACCCTGCGGAGCCGAGATTGCCTGGCCTTTACGTGGATGGGCCGGGGCGACCACTCCAAGGCGGAGGCAGGGTTTCGCGCCGTCGCGGCCTCGCAGGACAAAACGCTCGGCCCGAGCCACCGGGACACGCTAAGGACCCGAATGCATCTGGCCGGGTGCCTGGCCCAACAAGGCAAGTACGCCGACGCGGAGAAGGAGCATCGCGAAGTCCTGGATCGCAAGAGAAGCGCATTCGGGCCAGAAGATCCTGATACGCTCAAGAGCCGGCTCAGGCTCACCGGCGTGCTGATTCAACAAGGAAAATACGGGGAATCATTAGCCGAATACCGTTCTCTTGTTGCCTTAAATGAAAGAGTACGCGGGTTAAGATATCCCGAGACCATCGCGACTCGAATCGATCTCGCCGACGCGCATTATCTCCAAGGGGACTACGCAGTTGCCGAGGCGAAGTACCGTGCTGAACTCACTCTCAGCGACGACGTGCTCGGGCCGCAGCACCCGGATTCAATCGCCCTGAGGGTCAATCTCGCTGGGGCGGTGGCAAGGCAAGGCAGGTATTCAGAGGCCATTCCTCTCTATCGGGCGACTCTTGAGCTGAACAACAAACGGCTGGGACCGGAGCATCCCTACACCATCGCAAATCGCATGAATCTCGCCGGAGCTCTGTTGGATGACGGGAAGTTTGCGGAAGCGGAACAGGAATATCTCGCCGTAATCAAGCTGCGGGAAAAGGTCTTGGGTCCCGCGCATCCGGACACCTTGTTGAGCCGGCAAAATCTGAGCCGGGCGTGGAGCCGCCAGGGGAGGGATGCCGAGGCGGAGCGAGAGCTGCGGGCCGTCTTACAAGTGGAGGAAAAATCAGATGGTTTGCAACATCCCCGCGTTTTGGAGGGGAGAAGGCTTCTCGTGGAAATCTTGAAAGACGGCGGGAATTACCCTCTGGCGGAATCAGAGCTGCGGGCGATTCTGCCGGTGGCGGAGAAAGTTCTTGGTCCCGAGCATCCTCAGGCGCTGGGGATGCGCATGACCTTGGGGATTGTCTTGTTAAGGCAGGGAAGGCTGGGGGACGCTGAGCGAGAACATCGGCGAGTACTTGCTTTACAACAAAAACTCCTGGGACCGGAACATCCCGATACGTTGGCGACGCGAATGAACCTGGGCAACACGCTGCTCCTGCAACGCAAATTCGACGAAGCAGAGGGCGAGTATCGCGCTAGCCTGGCCGCGAAAGAAAAAGTCCTGGGACCAGAGCATCCAGCCACACTCGATGCTCGGTTGTCCCTCGCAAATTTAATGGATGCCCGCGGGCAACACGCCCAGGCCGAAACCGAATATCGCCGGTTAGTGCGGCTGGAAGAAACCGTCCGCGGCCCAGAGCATCCTGAGACTCTCGGCACGAGAATGAACCTCGCGCTCTCGCTGTTTCGTCAGCACAAATATGAAGAAGCGGAGACGGAACATCGGGCCGTTCTCGAAATTAAGACCCGAGTTCTTGGCTTTGATCACCCGGCAACCATCAAAAGCAGGACGAATTTGGCCAATGTGCTTGAGGCGCGAGGAAAACATTCGGAGGCAGAAGAGCTGCGCCACGCCGTGCTTGCCACGCCTCGTCCGCGATAAGCGCGGGACGCACTTTTGAGGTGGGGACCCTTGCCCTGTTGTGTCGATAGTTAGCTCTGACCCCTATTCTGCCTCGCTTTGCGAAGTGTGGTGGCGGAATAGGAGAACGCTCTGACGCATCAACGTCTGCAAATGCGAGCGAAACCGAGATCGCAACGATAACGAAAGGTCTCATCGCGCTAGCATCTAACGAGAATGAACTGAGCGACCGCTGGCGAGAGCGAGGGTGACAGGCATTGAAAACTGCTTCATAAAATTAAGTGCCGCGCGCACAGCGGCCAGCGGTTCGCTCCAGTGATGGGTTAGATGTCTGACGTTTAATGTCCACGGACGTAGCGATAGATGGATGCAGTGTAAACGAAAAGGATGACGGCCACGAAAATCCAGCCGAGCCAAAAGTGAAACCGCTTTAAGCTGCTAAGATCGTCGAAGTACCAGCCGAGAAACAGCGGACTCCAACGACTATGGCCCCAGTCTTTCCACTGCCACTGCGCGACTCGGCCGCTGATGGTCAGCCAACAAAAGAGGAGCGCGATGATGATGATAGCGTGGAAGCCAACGATGCTCATTTCACGACGCGCGATGACATCTAACGAGAATAAGATGAGCGACGGCGGATGAGGGCGCGCGTCGCTCGGAGCGGAAGGGTGGATGTCATCACAAATGTGGAGCGTGCAACGGTCCGGTGTTCGCTCCATCGCATAGATGACATGAAGGGATTTGTCGGGTGCGGGTTTGGGACCTACACCCGACAATATGAATAAGTGTTGTTTACACACTGAGTTGTCCTCACACGAGGGAACCCGCGGCCAGTTTAATGGCCGCAGCATCGCGATCAAGCTCGGAATCGACGTGCCCCAGACGTTTTACGTGGTGGTGATGCAGGAAGGATGCGCCAACCCCAAGCCGGCGCAACGTTTCACCAAAGAAGCGTTCCTGAGCTGGGCGGCGCGGGTCAAACAAAAGAGCAGGGCCGCGGAGATCCACGCGGTCTATGAGGCGTGCGGGTTTGGGTTCGGATTGCAGAGACAACTGGCGGCCCTTGGGATCAGGTGCCATGTGGTCTGCCCGCAGAAGCTCGATGAACGCAACAAGCGAGTGAAGACCGACGGACTCGATGCCAAGGCGTTGTGCTTAAAGTTGGACCGGTATGTGGAAGGTAACCGCGAAGCGCTCGCGGTGGTGCGGGTCCCCACCGAGGAGGAAGAACAACTCCGCGCGATCCATCGGCAACGCGAGCAGTTGGTCAAAGCGCGCAAACAACTCGAGGCCCAAGGGCGCAGCTTGATGGTCAACCACGGGATCGAGCCGGTAAAGAGCTGGTGGAAACGGCGCACCTTCGCCGCCTTGGCGGTGCCGAAGTGGATGAAACAGATGCTCGAGAACTCTCAGCCGATTCTCCTCGCGCTCGAAGAGAAGATGCGCGCTTTGACCGTGCAACTCCAGGGCGCGGCCGTTCCCGAGCAACCTCGCGGCCTGGGAATGATGACCAGTGTGGTGATCGATCGCGAGATCGCCAATTGGAGCCGATTTAAGAATCGCCGCCAGGTGGGCAGCTACACCGGGTTATGTCCAGGAGAACACAGTAGCGGCAAGACCCGGCTCCAAGGCTGCGTGACCAAGCACGGCAACCCGCGCTTGCGAGCAGCGCTCGTGGAACTGGCCTGGCGAATGGTCCGCTTCCAGCCCAACTACCGGCCGGTTCTGAAATGGAGAAGGGTCCTCCGAAAAGGAGCCCTCGCCACCGGCGCCGCGCGCAAGAAAGCCATCGTCGCCGTCGCCCGCCAACTCGCCGTCGATCTCTGGCGCCTCCGGACCGGCCGGCTTAACCCCGCTCAGCTTGGCCTGAGCATTTAACAAAATGAATCATTCGAGGGGAACAGAAAGGAACCAAACCAGACTGACCAACTAAATACAGCTCTCACCACTTTGGAACGTGAGGCGCGCCCGTTGCCTAACCTGAAAAAGGTTCAACGTCCTTGTTCGACGCCATAGATTGGGCCGCCTCAAGTTCCTCTTCCACTGATCGCATTGATCAAATTGCTGCTCCCGCCACGGCGGGATGCACGGATAGGAGTAAGAGCCGCTGGAAAGAAAACCAACGAGCCAAAGGAAGAGGAAGCGTCCCCAAGACACCCACAACAACTAACGCACCCAAACCAATGATCTAAAACTAATCCTTACCCTGCATCCACGCTTGACTCCCT
>JBAPMH010000069.1:0-1521 GCA_049278515.1 Chthoniobacterales bacterium | reverse complement strand
GGAACGCGGCGATCAGCAGGACCGCCGAAACCCCGGCGCCAAACCGATGGCCGCGCGGGTCGATCATCCGCGCCTTTGGCAGGCGGGTCGCGGCATCGTCGGGGATGGCACTGGGCATCGACGCGGTCTCCTGGAGGGTGCGGCGTGGGGTCCTTGCGTCGTTAGCATACAAGTCCTAGCGGAGCACTTGGGTATCGTTTGGGGCACGCTTACCGCGCATGCACGCTGCAGGCCGCATGATGTGACGACCGCATCTCGTTCCTTGGCCTCCGGAGATATCCCTATGCCCCGCCTGCAAGCAAAGAACTTCGCGAATCCGGATGACATCCGAACGATGCCGAGGATGACGATCGAGCGCGTCGTGCTAGACGAAGCGAGGGTCGGCCGATGCGCGTTCGATCCCGGTTGGCGCTGGTCGACCGATGTCGCGCCGTTCGTCGGAACGGTCTCGTGCCAGGTCCGCCACGTCGGGTACACGATCTCGGGTGCCCTGCGGATCGTCATGGATGGCGGACAGGCGCTGGAGATCGGGGCAGGCTCGGTCTTCGAGATCCCGCCGGGCCACGACAAATGGGTGATCGGGGACGAGCCGTGGGTGTCGCTCGACTGGGGCGCCAGCGGGAGGGCCATGGAGGCCACGCTCGAGGAAGCATCCAACCGATCGTTGGCCACCGTGATGTTCACCGACATCGTGGCCTCGACCGCCACCCTCTAGCGGATCGGGGACGCGGCGTGGCACGACCTATTGGTTGCCCACAATGCGCGCCTGCGCGTGGAGCTCAGCGTGTTCCGCGGGCGCGAGGTGAAGACGACGGGCGATGGGTTTCTGGCGGTGTTCGACAGTGCCACCCGAGCCGTGACGTGTGCGGCGGCGATGATCAGGTCGGCCAAGGCTATGGACCTGCCGATCCGGGTCGGCGTGAACACCGGAGAGGTCGAGTTCGTGGGTGACGATGTGCGCGGCATCGCCGTTCATGCGGCGGCGCGCATGCTCGACCACGCCGGTCCGAACGAGGTCCTGGTCAGCACGACGACGCGTGACCTTCTCGAAGGTTCGGCTTTGACCCTCGAGGACGCCGGGACGTACGAGCTGAAGGGTCTGACTGGCGCGCGGCAGCTGTTCAGGCTCGCCCCACTCGACTGATCGGCGAGGGCCCATCGCGCCCCACCACCCCGGAGCCGCGTGTCTCCCGGTGGCGTCCCGGCGCGTTTGATGCTTGAATTCGCCGGCTGAAACGGGCCTTCTCTTCTTGATGCCGATCATTGGCATATTTTCTCGCTTGGTTGCGCGTTCGTCGGTCGGATGGTTGCCGGTCGGGTGGTCGGCGCCTGTCAGCCGGCGCTCGACAGGTCCCGGCGATCGATATGCCAGCGATTGGCATCAGCCGGGGGAAGGTCGGCCCTTTAGCGCCGAAACAAGCATCAAGCGACGCGCATCACGCGACGCGCACTAAGCCGGGCGCGGCACGAAGATGACATTGCATGACTATGCAAGGCCCTGTATAGTCATGCGACCATGAC
>JBAPMH010000068.1:0-3796 GCA_049278515.1 Chthoniobacterales bacterium | reverse complement strand
TTTCAGATCGTTCTCTCCCAGCGTTTCGAAACGGATTTCACCGGCGACCCGCTCAAGCTGTATCGCTGCCTGCGCCTGGTGAATCCGTCGCCTTACATGTTTTGCCTCCGCTTCGGGGACTCCTTCTCGCTCGTCGGGAGCTCACCTGAATTGCACGTCCGGGTCACGGACGATCTCGCCGAAGTCCGGCCCATCGCGGGCACGCGACGGCGCGGTGACACTGCGGAAGAGGATGAACGGAACGCGGCCGAGTTGCTGGCCGATCCCAAGGAGCGCGCGGAGCACGTGATGTTAATCGATCTGGCGCGAAACGATCTTGGCCGCGTCGCTGAGGTCGGCAGTGTGCGCGTCACCGAGCAGATGGTCATCGAGCGCTACAGCCATGTGATGCATATCGGGTCGCACGTAGTGGCGCGGTTGCGCGAGGGCCAGACGGCGTTCGATGTCATGCGCGCCACCTTTCCCGCCGGAACCGTGTCCGGAGCGCCCAAGATTCGCGCGATGCAGATCATCAACGAGCTGGAGAACAAAAAGCGCGGCTGCTACGCCGGGGCGGTCGGTTATTTCGGATTCGATGGCGCCCTCGATTGTTGCATCGCTCTCCGCTCCGTCGTCCTGAAGAACGGCCGCGCTTACCTGCAGGCCGGCGCCGGCATCGTGGCCGACTCCGTTCCGGCGAGCGAATACCAGGAGACCGTCAACAAAGCGAAAGCCCTGGTCGATGCGATCAGCCGGGCGAGCGATGAATAAGATCCTGCTCATCGATAATTACGATTCGTTTACCTACAACCTCGTCCAGTATTTCGGGGTCCTGGGTTGCGACGTCGTCGTGAAGCGAAATGATGAGATCACTGTCGCCGAGGCCAAATCGCTGGCGCCGGATCGCATCTGTATTTCGCCCGGGCCGGGCCGGCCTGAGGATGCGGGCATTAGCAATGAAATCATCCGGGAGCTCGGACCACGAACTCCGGTTCTGGGCGTTTGCCTCGGCCATCAATGCATTGGCGCGGTGTTCGGCGGCGAAGTTGTTTCGGCGCCGCGGTTGATGCATGGCAAGACGTCGCCGGTGCGGCACGACGGAAGCGGTCTGTTCGCGCAGCTCCCGAATCCTTTCGAGGCGACGCGTTACCATTCCCTCATTGTCCGGCGCGAAACTCTGCCCGACTGCCTCGAGATCACCGCGGAGACCGAGGAAGGCGAAGTGATGGGCTTGCAACATCGCGAACTCCCGATTCACGGCGTTCAATTTCATCCCGAGTCGGTCCTGACTACGGAAGGAATGGCGTTGTTGAAGAATTTTCTCGCGCTCTGAAACAGCTTTGGTAGGGACGCCGCGCTGCGGTGTCCGAGAAGAACAGGAACGCTTGTTGGCCAGCTCGATGCGGACGCCGCCGCACGGCGTCCCTACCAGCCAGGGCGCGATCACCTCGCGAATCGTGCACACCGTGTCATCCCGAGGCTGGCGAAGCGCGCCGAGGGATCTCACAAGCGCTAAACCGCTTTCGCGAGCTCCAAAGGCGTCCACGTCGGAGCGGCGGCCCCTGATCGCTTGGGTAACACAAGTTGCAACTGAGAGGTCCCTCGCCGTCTGCGCGGGCTCGGGATGACAACGCATCAATGCGAAATCACTTCGCGGATCGCCCGCAGCTCGCGCAGCATTTCCTCGTATTCGCCCAGAGTCAGCGCCTGGGCCGCATCGCACAACGCGCTCTTCGGATCGTTGTGGACTTCCACCAGAACGCCATCCGCACCGGCCGCCACTCCCGCGCGCGCCAGGGGCGCGACCATGTAATTCTTTCCCGCGGCGTGGGACGCATCGACGATGACCGGCAAATGCGAAATGCGCCGCACCGCCGGAATCGCGGCGAGGTCGAGCGTATTACGGGTGTGCTTGGCAAAGGTCCTCACCCCGCGCTCACACAGGATCACCTGATAATTTCCCTCCGACATGATGTATTCGGCGGCGAGAAGCCATTCATCGAGCATCGCGGCCATTCCGCGCTTCAGGAGGACCGGCAGCTTGGCACGCCCGGCCCGCCGTAACAGGGAAAAATTCTGCATGTTCCGGGCGCCGATCTGAATGATGTCGCCATATTTCTCGACCAAATCGACGCCGGCGACATCCAGCGCTTCGGTCACGATCTTGAGCCCGAATTCTTCCCGCACCTCCGCCATGATCTTGAGCCCCTCTTCTCCGAGACCGGGGAATTCGTAAGGCGAACTCCTGGGCTTGAAAGCGCCGCCCCGGAAAAAACGCGCGCCGCTGCGCTGCACCGTCTTGGCCACAGCGAAGGCCTGGGCGCGGTTTTCGATCGCGCACGGCCCGGCTATGACCGCGAGCTCCTCGCCGCCGATGGTGGCGTCGCCCACCTGTACCACCGTTTTGTCCGGGCGAAGATCGAGCGTGATCAATTTATATGGCTTGCTGACGCGGATCGCCTCCGCCACTCCGGCCATATTCTCGAAGCGGGCCGGATCGACTGCGCCCTGATTTCCGGTAATGCCGATCGCGGTCCGGGTGGCGCCCGGCATGACATGGGAGCGATAGCCAAGCTGTTCGATCAGGGTCACGACGTCCGCGATTTCGTGGTCCGCCGCGCCGGCTTTCATTACGATGAGCATGGAACGATTACTCTATACCCAATTCGGCAGCGCTACGATTCCCGGAGCCACGTTTTTGCGGCAGCCAGATCGCCGTGGGTCAACTGATGTCCGGTATCCTCGACTCGAAGAGTGATGTCCGCGCCGGCTTCGCGAAGCATCATCGCAAGTCGCTCGGCATTCTCCATCGGTATGATGGGGTCGCGCTTCCCCGAGGAAATCAACGCCCGCAGTTTCGCCAGGTTCGGCAGGTGGGCGGGCGTCAGCGGCACCATGGCGCGGAACAGTATTGCCCGGGAAAAAACTTCGGGCCGCAGGAGAAGAACGGCGGCCGCGATGTTGGCACCGTTGGAATACCCGACTGCGGTCACGCTTTGAGGGTCGAATTCGTACTCCTTCGCGGCGGCCAAAGTGAAATCGGCCAGCTCCCCGGCGCGCCAGATAACATCTTCTTCGTCGAAGACCCCTTCGGCCAGCCGCCGAAAAAAGCGCGGCATGCCGTTCTCCAGGACGTTTCCACGCGGGCTGAGCAACGCGGCCGACGGGTCGAGATCGGCGCCAAGAGGCAACAGATCGTTTTCGTTGCCGCCGGTCCCGTGAAGAAGCAGAAGAACCCGTCGCGGGGGCGTCTCGTGCCCAGGAATAAATTGATGTATGAAATCCATATCAGCGATCGAACCATACCAAGGAACGGCGATTTGAAATCGCCGTCTTAATTTCGGTCGGCGATTGCAAATCGCCGCTCCTTGAAGCTGCTAGAGTATCCGAAATCACCCTAATGTATATCTGGCGAAAACGCGCGTCTGCGGGTTGGGTACGACGCCATAATGAAGATCTGCTGGGCCGATTCGACGGCGCGCTGGCAACCATCGAACGTCCGGGAAAAATACTGACTTTCGTAGAAGTTTCATGCGAGACGCGGAATGGAGCGCTCCGGCTCGTGCGCGAATTTGGCGGCACGATCGAAAAATTGCGGACTGACTGGCTCGAACAACTCGCGAAGCGAAATCGTGCGAAGCCGCTGCGGATCGGCTCCCGCCTGATCGTTAGCCGGACGCGGACCCCAACGGCGAATGCGGCGCGAACCATCGTCATCCCGGCCGAAGCCGCCTTCGGCACCGGCGACCACGCAACGACCGCGATGTGCTTGCGAATGCTCGAGCGCGTGACCCGCGGCTGCCCGCCGGGCTGGTCG
>JBAPMH010000067.1:0-3281 GCA_049278515.1 Chthoniobacterales bacterium | reverse complement strand
CCTGTTGTTTATACTCGTCGGTGTAGCTCGCTTTGCTGCGAGCCGGCTTCGATAACTGTGTTTTCATGTGGGCTCCTTTGGGTTTTGACCCCAAGCCCACTGTCCGTCAAATCAGGGCAACCCCAGTACTCACTTAGTAGACGGAGATGGGGCAGTCTTGTGAATCTCGATATCGCGCCGTAATCTGAATCCGCCGCACCATCAATGTTTCTGCGGGACCGCCGCTTTCGTTTCAATTGCGAGAACCGATGATCCGCGATCCTGGTTTGCGGGTCGAAATTGGCTCGCTCGCGGGAATCCGCACCGGTAAGCTTGAGCATGACCAAATTATTGTGTGGTATTCTCGTGCTCGCCCTGATGGCCGGCGTGGCGGCGAATGCGGGTGAGCCGCCCACCTTCGAGGTGCGCAAAAGAGACGCTGTTGGGGAGTTGAGCGTGGTTCAGGTTCCGTTCAGGTCGCTCCCCGAAGCCAACGGCACTGTCGTTCTGACTTTTCAAGCCCCGGAGTCCGGCACCTGCGTTTTCATTTACACCAATGGCCCGGACAAAGGTAAAGTCGCGAAGATAATCAGCGTCTCAGCAGCCGGTCCGGTCACCACAGAGGTAAAAACCCGCGCGCAAAAAGATTAGGACGAATGACCGCGATTAGCTGGGCGTCAAACCGCTGCAATCGCACAGGAGGTAACGGAGAGAACAGAGCTTTTTGATTCTTGGGCCTCAGCGTCCTCCGTTGTCTTCTGTAGAGATTTCTTCCATCTCCGACGGACAACTGTGGAAACGATCATCGCACCCCTACCGATTGCCCTACAATAACTTCACCCTTTGAGCTGGCAATAATGGGCGCGAGGACAGAAGCCGGAGGCGGCGGAAGTTTAGCCTTGAACTTCCCTTCCCGCGCTGGAGTGTTCCCCGTTTGCGTTGTCTTGAAGGTTAACCCGTGGTTCGGGCACACCGCCCAACCTCTGCCGTGGAGACCATCGGGTCCCTCTATCTCGACCCAGCGCCCGTCGTGTTTTATGACGGCGAGCCGGGCGCAGCCCCAGTAAAACATTTGATCGCCGCCCGGTATGTCAAAGGTAGGAAAGGAGAGGAGCATCGTCCCATCGGCGGTGTGATAAACCAGAAGGTGGAGCAGGACAGAGCCGCCACCCAGACGGCTTGCCTCGCCCGTGCCCGCGACTATTTCGAGATCATCAGCGAATTTGAGAGCAAGCTGATCGTAAATACCGTTGAGCTCCGAGCGCACTATTCTCGTCCCGCCGAGACGGGTGTTTACCAAACTCCCCCGGACAATAATCCAACCGTCGATCGGAGAGACACTGAGAGATTTGTAGAACCTGGGACTGATAGATCTCTTCAACACCTTTGTGGAGATAACATTCAGGTCTTGGATCCTGCGGCCCTGCGCGGCGGCCGGGGCTGCGGCCGGGGCATTACTGCAAAGAAAACCGACGAAGATAAGTCCGGCGATTAGTGGCTTCATGCCTCGATTGTGACGAGAAAAAAAAGTTAAGGCAAGATAATCAGACGAGGAAAGTAAGAATTAAGAAGGAAGAATTAAGAAGGCGGAAGGAAAGCAGAAGAACCAGAAGGGGGCAGTCTGTAAATCTCGACATTCCTCATTGCGTATTAGACTCGTGCGCTCGCCGGAATGGTGCTTTAAGTTTCGACGATGCGAACGTTGATCATTGCCATCGCGATTTCCTTCGGGTGTTTGGCACTTGCGGCCGAGCCTCCGGTGGCTCCCGGAGACATTCTTTACAGCGTCGGCCCCCGATATCCGAGAGTGCAGCAGATGGAGCGCATCGGAGGGACCGGGAGGTATCGGATGATCCTCGATTTCCAGACGGGCAAGGTTACCGATGTCGTGATCCTCAAATCGACAGGGTCCGACGCCTTGGATCGCGAAGCGATTTTTGCGCTGCGGCGATGGCGGTTCCGGCCGGGCAAGGTGAGGGAGGTGGAGATCCCGATCACCTTCCACGATGGATCGGTACCGCTGGTCTTGCCTCCTCGAGCGGTTCTAACGCCACGTAAGTGAGACGGGAATTGAGGAAGAGGATTGGGAGTGGACGGCGGAAAAGATATTCCCCGCGGTTATGCCGTTGTCGGGCGGAATATTGCTTTCGCCTCGGGAACCGAATAGGAGATGTGATTCATGGTCACTCTTCGGGCTTTTTCCACGGCGGCGGAAGCCGCGCTGGCCAAGTCGTTGTTGGATGACCACGATATTGTCTGCAGCCTGGCAGACGAAAATTCATGGCTCTATGGCGGGGCGCCGCTGGCGATGCCGGTGCGGCTTCTCGTGGCGGAGGACCGTGCCGCGGAAGCTGACCGCATCCTGACGCATCCGCCGGATGGTCTTAATCCCGGACCCGGAGAGCAAGATGCAGAGGTGGCCATTCCGATCTCTTCTGCGGACAGCGAGATGGCGGAAAGAAAAAATAGCCCCTGGGAATTCCTGCTCATCGCCTTGCTCGTCTTGGTCCCGGGGACCCTTCTCCTCGCGCAGAAGCAAGACCTGATACTCTTTGCGTCCGCACGTCGCCTCGTGTGGGGGGACTTCACCGTGATAAGTCCGACGAATGCGCATTGGATCGGCGCGGCGGTCATCGGCCTGGCTCTATTTCTCGTGTTTCTCTTTTTCTACGTTCGCCGCGACATTGCTAGCGATGTTGAAACGCGGGTCGAACGATAATCGGACTCACGTGCGATTTTCGGCCAGCGCGGTCTGCTGAGTCGGCTCGCTTTCGAACGCGACCTTCTTCCTAATCCAATCCCCAGCGAGCCGCAGACATCGCCGAATTCGATGTTATCGCCACGGGTCTGAGCGACTGCCCCGTTCGCGGACATCGCGGCGCGATGTCCGTACGACAGAAAAGCGTGACACCCGTTGGCGGCCCCGATAGGCTCGGCGAAAAGCCGCTTTTCTAGCTGCCTCACCCCAACTCACCCCATCATGAAAACAAAACCCCTGGCGCTACCCGCCTTCCGTACCGTGTTCGTGACGCTTCGCGTCTTTCTGTTGTTAGCCGGCGTCTTTTTGACGCTCGGATTTGCCATACCATCAACCGCCTTCGCTCTGCGCCCGATCGTCGTTAGATCCACCCTGATTCCCGGCCCCGACCAGGGCGTTCACGGGCCTTTCGGTGCGTCCGTCGTTTTGGCCGACCTCGACAATGGCTATGCCGCCGGAATGGTTCGGTACTATCACGGCGGTTACATCTGGGTCGACGTTTACGCCCCGTTTCTCTGGCTGGAACGCGATAACAGCGTGACCC
>JBAPMH010000066.1:0-2539 GCA_049278515.1 Chthoniobacterales bacterium | reverse complement strand
CCTGTTGTTTATACTCGTCGGTGTAGCTCGCTTTGCTGCGAGCCGGCTTCGATAACTGTGTTTTCATGTGGGCTCCTTTGGGTTTTGACCCCAAGCCCACTGTCCGTCAAATCAGGGCAACCCCAGTCCTTAAGATCGCAAGCTCGCCAAAGCAAGAGGCCATGGCTTTCTTCGAAATGAAAGCCGAAGACGAGATCGCGTTGGGCGTCTGGGAGGATTTCGATCTTCAAGACGTTTGGCGACGGATTTCCTCTTTCGCTTTTTCCCAATCGACGAACTTAGCTCCGCCGCTAGCGATTTGGGCTTCACGAACGCGCAATTCCTTTTCGTGCCAGACTGGCGATTCGATATCCTCGGGAGTTGCAGATACGCTTTCCCAAATCGCTTCGATGGTTTGGAGCTTCTCTTCAACGCTCATTTTGTCGGGCGGAATGGAGGGGATTGGCATTGACGGAGTATATCATGGCAAGGTGGAGGATCGAGAGCGGAATTGCGAAGCGATGCCAGAGCGCGACAGAGTTGCAGGGACAAGTGCGTTCCCAAACTGGAGTTTAGGAACGAGGGCTGTCTGGGCACGACGGAATCGCCGCTTCGGCGGTTTGGAAAGCGCCGCTCCTTGGAAGAGCCCAAGGCCGCTGCCCAATTTTCACTGTCCGAACGGGGCATGTCGTGTATGGTGGGGACTTCGAAATCCGACCATGGAATCCCCGGCCCTAACGACCGCCACGACCGCGCAGAAGAAGTTCTGCCTGATGCTGCTCAAGCCGTCGCATTATGACGACGACGGCTATGTGATCCAATGGCTCCGCTCGACGATCCCGTCGAACTCGCTCGCCGCGCTCTATGGTTTGGCGCTCGATTGCCAGCAGCGCCATGTCCTCGGCCCCGACGTCGAGATCGAGATTCATCCCTACGACGAAACGAACTCGCGTCTGCGCCCGAAAAAAATCGCGAAGATGATCCACGAAGCAGGCAACGGCATGGTGATGTTCGTCGGCGTGCAATCGAATCAGTTCCCGCGCACGCTCGACCTGGCGAAGCCGCTCCTCGAGCGCGGCATCCAGGTCGCCGTCGGCGGGTTTCACGTCTCGGGCACGATGAGCATGCTGGGCGGTAACGATGCGGACGTTCACCGCGCCAAGGCGATGGGCATCGCACTTTTCGCCGGCGAAGCCGAAGGACGGCTCGAGATGGTCCTCCAGGATGCCTTTAAGAAACAGCTCAAGCCGCTCTATAATTTCATGGCGGACCTGCCGGGCATCGATGGAATGCCGATCCCGCTCATCAGCTCGGTCCGCGCCCAACGCACCGCCGGCCACGTGACCAGCTTCGACGCCGGCCGCGGTTGCCCGTTCCAATGCTCGTTCTGCACGATCATCAACGTGCAAGGCCGCAAGTCACGCCGCCGCACCCCCGACGACGTCGAGCGGATCATCCGTTCGAACGTTGCTCAAGGTCTGCGAAGTTTCTTCATTACCGACGATAACTTCGCCCGGAACAAAGATTGGGAAGCGATCCTCGACCGGATGATTCACCTTCGGGAAGTCGAGAAATTGAAAATCGGCTTCCTCATCCAGGTGGACACGCTTTGCCACAAACTGCCGAACTTCATCCAGAAGTGCGCCCGCGCCGGAGTGCGTCGCGTCTTCATCGGACTGGAGAACATCAACCCGGATAACCTGGCTGCCGCCCACAAGCGCCAGAACAAGATCACGGAGTACCGCAAGATGCTTCTTGCCTGGAAAGAAGCGCGGATCATCACCTACTGCGGCTACATCCTCGGGTTCCCGAGCGACACGAAGGAATCGATCCTCCGCGACGTCGAGATCGTCAAAAAAGAATTGCCGCTCGATGTTCTCGAATTCTTCTTTCTAACCCCGCTGCCAGGCTCCGAGGACCACCAGACGCTCGTCCGGGCCGGCGTTCCGGTGGATCCGGACCTGAACAAATACGATCTCAACCACGTCTGCACGGCGCACTCGAAAATGTCGAAGGCAGACTGGGAAGCCGCCTATCTCGCGGCGTGGAAAACCTACTACACCTTTGAGCACATCGAGACCATCCTGCGCCGCCTCATCGCCAAAAAAGGCCCCGCCGCCAATGCCATCATTCTCATGATGTGGTTCATGAGCGCCATCCATCTCGAAGGCGTCCACCCGCTCGAGAGCGGCGTCTTTCGCCTGAAAGTCCGGCGCGACCGCCGTCCCGGCCTGCCTCGCGAGCCGATCTGGAAATTTTATCCGCGTTACTGGACCGAATCCGTCGTCAAACTCGGGCGCCTCGCCTTTTTGTACAGCCGCATCCGCCGTATCTATAAGGAAATCAAGGCAGACAAGAAGCGGTTCAAATACATGGACGTGGCGCTGACTCCGGTGACGGATCACGACGTCGAAGATTTGGAGATGTTCCACACTCCCTCCGCGCCGGCCTTTGTTGCCCAGGAGCAACGGCGCGAAGCTACGAATGCCGCCGCCCGCGAGCACGCGCATTCGCACGCGGCGTAGCGAAGATTCTGTAGCCGTCGCCCTGTGGGCGACGC
>JBAPMH010000065.1:0-3318 GCA_049278515.1 Chthoniobacterales bacterium | reverse complement strand
GAGCGAGGAGGTGCCACAGGCCAATCCCGGCCAGGGCGAGCACGATGGCGAGAGCGGCGACGAAATAAATCCGGAGCGAGCCCATCCGAGCCCAAAGAAGAGCAAGCGCGCGGAGAAGATGTTTCGGTTCGGCCGGCATATATCTGATTCGGATGGGGGGGCTGCTTTGATCGGCGGTGGCATTTTTAGACAGACGCTCGTTGCGGGCGCCGGCGCGTTTAGACAGGCGCTTCGCAGAAGCGCCTCTACAGGATTTACATTTGAGCGGCGAGCGGTTACGACGTAGGATTATTATGAAGAAATTAATCGCGGCGTTGTCGCTCGCTTCTGCTTTTGTCGCTCCTGCGCTCGTTGCGCAAACCTCCCTGAAAATTCCGGCGGATAAGCCGGTGGCGTCCATCAAGTTCCCGGAGGGGTGGTCGGCAAGCGTGGAGGGCGATATGATTACGGCGGGGTCGGACGAAGGCGATGCGTTGATGAATGTGATCGTGACAAGGCCCGATATGCTGGGGCCGTCCAACGACAAGGCGTTTACGCTCCTGAAAGTGAAGCCGGTGTTCGATTCCTACAAGGACACGAAGTCGACGTTGAACGGGATGAACGTGGTCGAGGTGAAGGTGGACGGCACGGACAGCAGCGGCAAAACGATCAAGCTGACGCTGACCGCGGTGGAAGTGACGAAGGACAAGGGCGTGATGGTGATCCTGCGCGGGGACGCGGTCGAAAAACACGCGGAGGAAATTACCGGGATTTTGAACAGCATTGCGGCAGCGCAGTAGCGCTGGCGCGCAAAGTAAAAATTAAGAAGGAAGAATTAAGAAGTGGGAATTCGGAGATGGGCATGAATATCCGGGGACTTTGCTGGCGTGTGCTTTTTCTGGCGGCGGTGAGTGCAGGCGCGGCAACGGCCGACGGCGCAGATTCCGGTGGACCGCAGCCGGGCGATCTAAGAGCGGCGGGGAAGATTGGATTCCCGATATCGGGAGTCGCGGCGATTCAGCCTGAATTCGAGCGCGGGGTGGCGCTGGTGCATTCGTTCTTTTATGAGGAGGCGCGCCGCATCTTTACGGCCGTGGCGGAGAAGGACCCGGAGTGCGCGATGGCCCAGTGGGGCATCGCGATGACCTGGTGGCATCCGATCTGGACGCCGCCGACGCCGGAAGAAATGAAAGCGGGCACGGCGGCGATCGATAGGGCGATGGCAATGAAGGCGCCGACGGATCGCGAACGAAGATTCATCGCGGCGTTGAACGCTTATTATCATGCGGCGGATGGGCCGGCGAAGGGCCCCGTGGGGCAATCGTGTCATGGGCCGGTCGGATCGCGAGAGCGCGCGCTGGCTTATGAGACAGGAATGCGCGAACTGGCGGAGAAATATCCGGACGACATGGAGGCGCAGACGTTTTACACGCTCGCGATTCTCGCCGTCGGCTACGCCACGCCGAGCGACACGACGCTTTCGAAGCAGCTCGAGGCGGCGCGAATTCTCGAAACGTTACGGACGAAAAATGCGAATCATCCCGGGATCACGCATTACCTGATTCATAGTTACGATTACCCCACCCTGGCGGAGCGCGGGCTCTCGGCGGCGCAGGCGTATGCTTCGGTCGCGCCTTGGGTGCCGCATGCGCTCCATATGCCGTCGCATATTTTCACGCGGCTCGGGATGTGGGAGGAATCGGTCGCGGCGAACCGGGCATCGGCGGAGGCGTCGCGCGCCTATGCGAAAGTGCGGCAGCGCACGGCGACCGAGGCGGAGGAGCTGCACGCGATTGATTACGAAGCCTATTCGTATCTCCAGGAAGGCCGGGACGACAAGGCGAAGGAGATTGTGGATTTCGCGGCGGCGGTGCGCGAAACGAATCCCAAGATGGAATTCACGGCGGCGTACGCGCTGGCGGCGATCCCGGCGCGTTACGCGCTGGAGCGGAATGACTGGAAAGCTGCGGCGGCCCTGCCGATTCCAAGCGTGCCGCATTGGTCGTCGTTCCCGTTTATGGAAGCGTTGATCGAGTACGCGCATGCGCTCGGACGCGCCCACACGGGCGATCTCGAGGGCGCGGAGAAAGCGATCGCGCGGATGCGGCAACTGCGCGATGCGACGCACGAGCCGAAGTTCGATTACTTCAAGAATCATCTCGATCTGCAAATCCAGACGGCATCGGCCTGGGTGGTGTGCGTTCGCGGCAAGCCGGAAGATGCCGTGGCGGTGCTGCGTAAAACAGCCGCCGCGGAAGACATTTTGGGCAAGCATCCGGTTTCGCCGGGCGCACTCGTTCCGGTGCGCGAACAACTGGGGGCGCTGCTTCTGGAACTCGGTCAAGCGAAGGAAGCGCAACGTGAGTTCGAGGCGGAGCTGAAAATCTATCCGGGGCGACTGCGCGGGCTGCTCGGCGCGGCGCAATCGGCGGAGAAAGCCGGCGACAAGGACGGGGCACGGCGTTATTACGCAAAGCTGGCGGCGCAAACGGAGAAGGCGGGAGATTCGCGCGCCGAGCTGAAGCGGGTGCGGGAATTGGCTGCCGCAGGCAGCCAGTGACATGTGACGAGTGGCGTGTGACGAGAATCTGAAATATGTCGCTGTCGCTTTTGCTTGGGCTTACCTACTTTGCTTCGGAATTGCTGCTGACAATTTCGCGACGTTCGCGGAGCAAGACCGGGACGAAACAGGACAAGAGCACGCTGGGGATGCTCTGGGTGGTGATCGCGTTCAGCATCGCGGCGGGAGTCGTTGTGGCGCAGTCGAGATCGCTCCGAGCGGGGTGGATCGGGTTGTTCGACTTTCCGGACAGCGATTGGATTCCGGTGCTGGCTGTGGGGTTATTTGCGGTGGGGCTGGCGGTGCGGTGGTGGGCGATCGTGACCCTGGGGCGGTTTTTCACGGTGGATGTGGTGGTCGAAAAGGACCACGAAGTGGTCCAGCGCGGGCCGTTTCGGTGGGTGCGGCATCCGTCGTATACCGGTGTGCTGGTGGCATTTATGGGCTGGGCGATGACGTTGGGGAACTGGGTGGCGATGGGGCTGGTCCTGGTGCCGATTTTCGTGGCGTTCGTTCGACGGATGAATGTGGAGGAGGACGCCCTTTCGCGGGCCCTGGGGGAGCGGTATGGCGCGTATATGAAGCGCACGAAGCGACTTGTTCCGGGTCTATACTGAAACGCAGGTGACGTGTGACAAGTGACATGTGACGAGTTTGAACACGAAGCGAGGATGGAGAGGCGGGTGTCCCCACCCGCGAAACGGAGTTTCGGGGACAAATGCGTTCCCAAACAGGGTTTGGGAACGAGGACCGACGAAGCGGGTGTGACACCCGCCACT
>JBAPMH010000064.1:0-9037 GCA_049278515.1 Chthoniobacterales bacterium | reverse complement strand
GCGCCTCCTGGGGGTGACAATCCGACGGGGCCGATGGGAGAATACAACGGCAGTGTCACCACCGCAGGGTCCTACGACCCGTACACCGGCAATGCCAAACGCTTTGTAGACGACCTGACAGTTACCGGCAGTGTCGGCGCTTATCCGCTAAAATGGACGCGGGTGCTCAACACCCGGGGGGGCGGGGGGGCGTTCGGAGAGGGCGGCGGCTGGAGGCACTCCTATCAGTGGGCTCTATCGCTCTGGCCGATCGCGTACTCGATTAACCCCGCCTGTCCGCCCCCTGAAGATATCACTGCCAGAGTCTATTATCCCGACGGTCGAATAATGGACCTTCGCGCGGAGCCTGAACCGACTCCGCACTACATGGCGGTCGGCGGAGTCGAGCCGACGGGCGACCGGCTTGTGCATGTAGAAGGGACTCCATCCTTCGATGAAGGTGATTATGATCTGAAACTGAAAGACGGCGGCACGGTAGAGTTCCGCCACATGCCGTGGGGTTTGGTTGCGACGAGAATTATTGATCCCTACGGACTCACAACGGAGCTAATCCCAGACCCCGACACCCACCGGCTATGGAAAATCAAAGAACCGGCGGGCCGATACCTGGAAATTCATTATCTCGAATATCCAAACAACCACACCGTTATTAAATCGGTAACAAGCAATGACGGAATCGAAGGACATCCAGCAATAGAAACCGTCACTTACGACTATGAATCAGCAAGTGCCTGGTCAGGCTGGGCATGGCTCACTTTCTATAACCTGATCCACGCGAATTATCAAGGCGACGAGGACGACCCGCATCCGCGGGCCACCTACCATTATGACGATCCGCGTACGATCGACGGCGACAGCTCGCATATCGGCGCTGGCGTATTACTGACATGCGATGACCCCCGCTTTGCTGGCGCAATGAGCAAGATCGAGTACGAGTATGCCACCTTTGCCGATTTAGGGCTTCGTCCCGCCAGGGGACAGATCAATGCCGAGAAGAACCCCACGACCGGCCAGTTCATTTCAAAAGTAACCTACCCGCGGTACAGCCAAAATCCCTCCCTCGCTTGTCAACCGACCCAAGCTTGCTGGTGGGAACGCACCGAAACGCGTGCGGATGGAGCGACGCGTATTTTCAAGTACGAGCCGGACCTGGCGGAACTCAAGAGCTACACAGACTTCGCTAACCCAAATAACCCAAATGAGGTTCACCACACCACAATCATCACTTACTCGGGCGCCGGAATGCCCCGCGTGCCGACGCCTTCCGGCTACTATCACAGAACCGTTATGGACGCTTTACTGCACCCTACCGCCACCGAAAAGGAATTGAACATTGGCGCCGTGATGGCGGTAATACACCCCAATCAGTCTAGGATCGAATACACCTACACCTCCCCAGTTGACCCGTATTACCTCGCGACCAAAACCGACGAAAACGGAAAGATCACCAGATATATTAGGTACGAAAGCGGTCTAAACAAAAACAGAGTTTGGCGGATTCAGTACCCTGACGATGGTTGGGAAGAATTTATTTACAACGACTTCGGTCAGGTTCTGACCCACAGGCGTGCGACTGATGCCCCTTTTAGTGATCACCAAGCGTTCGACCACTTTCAATATGACGAAAGGGGTAGACTTACCAAGCGCTGGAACGCAACTCCCTCGGCTACGTATCCCCCGTCGAGCGACGTGCCCTACTCTCGCTTTGTCTACTATGATTCTGGCCCTTCGACCGATCGAGTGCACTTCGCCTACGATCAGTTGAACCATTCGACAGAGTTTTGGTATGACACACGGGGAAACGTCACGCGAACGATCCATGAAGGCGGCAGCTACAGTCAGAGCAAATACAAGGCGGATGGAACGCTTGAATGGACCGCAGACGAAAACCATCCCAACGCCGATCGGAAAACAAGCTTTCTCTACGACCCCTACAAACGCGTAATCAGCGTGACCAATCCTGAGGGGGAAACAATCACAACCAGCTACGATCCTAACCACGGCGATGGCCCTGATGATCTGTCTCTGACTCACACTACTTTATCGGTTTATCAAACGAAGTCCCATCTCCAAAAAAAGACAAATTACGAGTTCGATTCGAATTTTCGACGCACTAAAATAATCCAGGCTCCAGGAACGCCCAACGATGAGGCCATTACGGAGTTTTTCTACGACGCGGTCGGTAACCTTCAGTCGACCAAGGACGCCCGGCCGGAACACTACGTTACTACGTTTGGTTACGATGACCGTAATCGGCAGACATCTGTGAAGAGCGAGGCATTGAACGAGACCACGCGGATGGACTACGATGACGTGGGCAACAAGCTTTATGAAATACGCCCGGATGGAACTCTCCGATCCTGGGACTACGACCCGATGAATCGACTCTGGCACGCATACGAATGGCGTCCCGCTGGCACGTGGCCGGCTGCCAATCAGACCACTACTTACATCCATGACATCGCCGGTAACGTACAGTCGATCAAAGATACCAAGGGAGCCATCTATGAATACGCCTATGATCTAATGAACCGGAAGATCAGCCAGAAGTACCCAGTAGACGATCCGCTTACCCAGGTTAACCCGACTGAGGGCTACGCCTATGATGACGTAGGGAATCTTATTCTCGTGAGGACTCCGGCAAACCAATATAAACAGTTTCACTACGATGGCCGCAACCGACAGGATCACTCCTGGTGGGACAACAACGTGGGGCCGAATGTCTCCACCCAATACGATGACGCAAGTCGCGTGACCGGGATTTTTGCGAACAGTGGGACTGGGGGCGCCTTCGTGCCAAACACGGCGACCGCGGAGACGTCGATTGTCTTTCACTACGATCACGCCAATCGCAAGACTTGGGAAGATCAAACCCTAGCAGGCCACCCGACACGACGCGTTAAGACTCCGCCTGACGACGACGGCAACCGCGAGAGCCTGACGATTGTCGATCCAGTGCAGGAGGGCGAGGCGACGATATTTTCTCCCGAGATGTCAGGGAGCGGAATGTATTCCGTAACCTACCACTATACACCCCGTAACCAGCTTGAAAACCTTATCGGTGAAAACGGAACTTGGAGCTACCATTACGTCTACGATCGGAATGGAAATATGACAACCCGACAGGCGGCCCACGATAATGGCGTAATCACCTCGACCGGGTGCCCAGCTTACGATGCGCGGAATCGTCCGCTGAGCTGGGAACAGTACAGCTCCGCGCCCAGTGCGGGAGGACGGTTCTCGAACAGCACCATCAAGTACGACAAGGCGAACCGCGAGAAAGCCATTTGGCGGGATGAGGATAGTGGCAGAGGCGAGCGCTTTGAGTACACTCCAACCGGCCAACTCGCGAACGCTTGGTATAATGCATTGAATGTCGATTCGCCCGCGCCAACCGACGCTACGCGGACAGTAAACTACGCATACAGACCCGATATGCTCAATCGCAGTAGCGTGACCGAGAACGGCGTCACTACAAACTACGATCAACCCACCGCGATCAACCAATACACGCAGGTCGGGAACACGACCTACCAGTACGACGCAAATTTCAATCTCACCCACGCGGAAGGGTTCAACGGGGTGTACGATGCCGCGAACCGTTTGGTGTCAGCTTCCAGCGACAGCTCCCAGACGGTCGCCTCTTTCGTCTACGACGGTCTCGGCCGCTGCGTCAAACGGACTGTCAACGGACTCGAAACAATTCTGATTTATGACGGATGGAAGGCGATCGCGGAGTGGGACGGCTGGGCAGATTATTTCAGAGCTTGGAATGTCTACGGACCTGGTGAGGATGAGATTCTGTTGCGCCAACAAGGGAAACAGGGCTACATCCGGTTTGGTCTCGATGCCCACGGGAACGTAGCCTTTCTGGTGGATAATGACGGGGCAGTGGTGGAAAAGATCACTTACGACGCGTTCGGCAAGCAAATGATAACCGGCGCGCTAAACGATGTTCGCACCGCCAGCTACTATGCCCAGCACTTCATGTTCCAGGGCCGCGAATGCCTCGACGAGCTGGGCATTTATGATTACCGGCACCGGTTCTACCACCCGGGGCTTGGCCGGTTCCTGCAGAGCGATCCTACAGGCTTCGATGCTGGCGATATGAATCTTTTCCGCTATTGCGGCGACGATCCGGTGGACGGGAGTGACCCGATGGGATTGGTTAGCAGTGGCACTCCATTTCTACGCGATTTCATGTGGCTTTTTGCGAAGTACGGAGACCCCGCGAACATTTCCCAAGGTTTATTTGCGGACCAAACCAAGGGATCGTTCCTGGGAAAGGACGTTGAAGGCGGGGATAAAAGTGGCGATCGTGGTAGCAAATCGGTTTCAGCCGGGAGCGAAGGACCGAAAAAGGAGCCCTTCGTCAAGACAACCGCGGAGTACAAGGGGGGGCAAGCAGCCATCAAGGAAGCGCAACGATTCCTTAGAGCGGAACACCCGGAACTTAAGCCTGACAAGTATCGCGTTTTCGACATTCGCATACCACGTTTCCTTGGGATGAATGGATTCGCACCGATCGGCAATAGGTTCCTAATTCTGGACACTCGCACGATGACCAGCTATCGAGAGGTTGTCAGATCTCTCGCGCATGAACTAATGCACATGACCGACGGTCTCCGGACACTTTTGCCGGGACGCCACGCAGAAATTTACTCTCGAAGCGAAACGATCAGTCAGGAATACTTCTACGGAAAGTGAGTAGAATGAAGATATATCCGCTCTTAGCATTTCTTGCCATTGCCAACGCCCTATGGGAGAAACTATTGCATAATCAACTTGGGATGGCTTTTAATCGAGTGTTACTAGACATGGGAAACAAGCCTGAGTTTCTCACACAATATTTTATGACGTACGAGAGACTGCAATGGAATGCGCTAACTGGATGGGCTGTTGGGATGGTCCTCGTGGCTCTGACAATGAAAGATCCGACTCAACGCGACTGGATAAAGTACGCGTTGGGCATATTTGCCGTGTTATCTTTGCTGTTCTGCCTCTTTGCGACCGTGTAAAAAGGGCCGGGTGGATGAGATCAAGCGAGGGGCGCGTAGGGCCGGGGGGCCAGGTAACATGAAAGCAGTTCTCGGGATCGTAGACTCCGGGAAAGAAGAAGGAACTGTTTTCATGACTACGTTGGGATCGCTATTCAGAAGCGTAACAGCGTGCAGGCTGCGCAGGGATAAGTCTTAGTCGGGGCGGATTTCGACGTGTGATGATTACATAAGCGACCCGCCGTCACGAGCTTGTGAGCCGACGACAGTGGCAATTCCAGCCGACGAGCGATCTCACAAACACCCACGCCCTCGGCGACTAAGGCAGCCACCGCATTGGCGTGCTTGTTCAAAGTATTCGGTCTCCCCAGTCGCACCCCCGCTGACGCGCCGCAGCTAGGCACGCATTCACGCGCTCGCGAATAATCTCTCGCTCAAACTCGGCGACTCCACATAAATATTTAATTCGAGCTGTGCGGCCGGGCTGCTGTTGGTCGTGTCGAGATTCTCAGAAAGATTTGATACTCGCCGGAATAACCCCTGCCATAAGCCCGTGTTAGCCCTTCACGGTCGCCGGCCAATGGCACCCGCTCGATGCAATGCGACGCCAGAACGGAGCGGGGGCGGAGCAGAGGGGGTCACATCTCTGCATTCAACATTTAACTTGACCTCCTTCAGGGGTGCATGGAGCTAGCGCCAGTCGCCCATGAGAATGAATGGCGCCCAATAAAGCGGACGCGAATATTTGGGATTCTTCAGAAGCTTGATTTCAGCGCTCTGGAGAGCTTCCGCCTTGGAGGCACCGCCGGCCAGCTGACGGTAGAACTCGACCATAAGTTCCTTTGTGCTCTCATCGCCTACGCTCCACAAGCTCGCGAGGACGGTGGTAGCTCCGGCGCTCGAAAATGCCTCCGCAAGGGTCGTGATCTCACCACCGTCGGGTTCCTTATCGCCCAGCGCCGACTCGCAGGCGGACAACGTCACGAGCGTGACTCTCTTGAAAGGTAAATCCCAGACTTCGCCGACAGTCAAATGGGATTGCTCCGTGCTCGGTGCGGCCGCGAGTTGGATATAACTCTCTGACGGCGTGGTCGCGTTTAGAATTCCGTGGGTTGCGAAATGCACGATCCGCTTGTTGAGCCGTTGCTCGGTGCTCAACGCCACCTTGGTCACCTCGCCACCGGAAAGAACCTCGGTGGAAGGAAAAACCTGCGCGATGGCTTTTACTTCGCTTTCCGCGGCTGGAAGATTGGCGCCGGTCGGGTTCCCAAATGCCACCATGCCGTCGCGCGACTTTTCTTCATCGGGGAGTTGCACCACTTTCATCACGTCAGCCGCGGTCAGATAAACGATCTGTTTGTCCTCGACAAAATACCGCGTTGAGCCGTCCGGCATTTTTCTAGCGAGGGCCTGCATCGGCAAATAGAATAACAACTGATTCGGGATAAAGGCCGCGACCTTCATCGGTTCCAGGTCGGATTCGATCGGAGCGATGAGCGCGTCGTAGAGGCTGACCTGATTTTTCGTAATAGGCGCGCCGGACTCGCCGCTGATTATCTGTTTGCGCAGCGTTTTGATTTTTTTCCAAAGCTCTTCCGGTTTGACTGGCGAAATGACGATCTTGACGTTCTCCTTGCTGACCAGAAAAACGTAGAGCTGCTCGCCCAGCGGCGCGTATTGCACCAGCATCACGCCAGCCGGAATGCTCCGCTGCGTTTCCTTGAGCGCCTTCGGGTTGACCGTCATGAACTTCTCGTAGTTTGGGTTCGACGCCTTAATCTGCTCGACGACTTTCCGAAACTCCCCCTGGGTCGTGGCCACGACCTGCTTCAGGTTTTCTATCTTCGCTTTGTCGCGTTCCGTCTCCGGTTTGCTTTGCTCGGCCTGAAGCTGAGCGTTTGTGGTCTGCAATCTTGTCTCCAAGCCATTGGCGCGGTCGAGGAGGTCTTGCATGCTCTTGTCCCCGCTTTTCATGCTGGAAAGGCGGAGCGATTCCTGGAGTTTTTTCGATTTGGCCCGGTTGAGATAATCAAACGCCTCGTCGGCGCGGTTCAGCTTGAGCAAAGCCCGGACGATTCGTTCGTACGGGCGATAGTTGCGCTTCACGTCGGCAAAAGCCGTTTCCGAGGCGGCTGTCGCCCGGATACTCTCGATCAGTCGGACCGCTTCCTTAAACTCAGCCAGCGCTTTGTCGTTCTCTCCGCGCGCTTCAAAAATCTCGCCGCTGATTCCGAGCGTGCCGATCCGATCGTTTACCGAACCGGTTTTGGCATCCGCCGCCTGGGCTTCGTCGATCAGCTTCGTGGCGTCGTCGAGCTTGTTTTGTTTCAGGCGAATAGATGCAAACGTCCGCACCGAACCGGAGAGTGCTCCCAGATTACTGGTCTTCCGCGCCAGGACCACCGCTTCCTCAGCGTATTTGGCTGCTTCCTCCAGCTTCTCTTGATCGCGCGCGATCACAGCGAGAAAGTTCGTAGCGTTCACGACACTATTGATCTTGTGGGCGGCGGCGAAAATCTGCCGCGCCTGCTCGACCAGATGCCGGGCGCCATCCAGGTCGCCTTTTTGATAAGTGAGGTCTGCCGCCTGGACAATGGATTGGGCGGTCCACTCGTCCTGGCCAATACTGCGCTTGAGCGTGATCGCCTCGTTCAATTCCCTGAGAGCGAGATCGACCTCGCCACTGTCCGCGTGGAGCGATGCCATGTCCCCCAGGACGCGAGCGCGGACCCGCGCCCGGAACAGCTCGAACACATTAAGGTAACCGCCCTTCGGGAGATCGTCTGCGATCTTGAGAGCCTTTTCCCCATGTCCGAAAGCGGCCTTCAAGTCTCCTTCTTCCTGGCTGATCTCGGCCAGGTTCATCAGCGCCATGGCCTGAGACATCGCGTCGAGCGCGATTTTCATGTCGCGAGTCTGGGCCTGTGTCTCCTCATGCTTGGCCAGTTCCTCCTTTGTCATCTTGGCCTTCTGCTCGGCGGAATAGTATTTGTCCTCATCGAGCGCCTTTTTCCTTACCGCTGCCGAGGACTCGATGCTCGCCAGCGTTTGTTGGAAGTAATCGCGGGCTTTCTTGAGATCGCCGACGTTGTAGGCATACAGTCGGGCGAGCGCAGCAAGGCTTTCATCCAGCTTGCGTTCCGGCATTTCGGCCGGGAGCGCCTGGCGCAAGGCGAGCGCTTCCAGGCCATGTTTCTCGGCCTTATCAAATAACGCCAACTCGGCTTCCGCGCCGGCAACCCTTTCCAACGCCGTCGCAATCTGCGCGTTCTTCTCGTTCAACTCGTCCCTGGGGGCGGCGACCTTCTCCAGGTAGGCCATTTCCGAACGCCGGATCGCGAGCTCCTGCTCGCAATACTTCAGCAGGTTCTCAGCGTCATAATTGTCGCGGGCGATCTGTTCGAGCATCGTGACCGCGTTATACCGGTTGAGGTACCGAAGCTTTTCCCAACCATGAATTAGTTTTTGGATGATCGCTTTCTTGGCATCATCGGCGGTGGCGAGCTGGGCCCGCTGCGTCTTGATCTGATCGTCCACCTTTCCATCCAGCTCGGCCGCGGCGACTCGCAAATATTCCTCCCAATACCGCTTCGCCGCGATATGAGCCTCGTCCTTCAGCTTCGCGCTGGTCGCAAACCAGGTTGCGGCTTCGTCGAATTTCGAAGCATCGAAGGCGAGCCACCCAATGTCGGAGGCGATTTGCATCGCACTCTTGTCCGCCTCCGCCCGTTCCTTTGTATTCTCCGGCAGCGCGGCCCGGTCTGCGTCCGCCTTCTTGAATTGCGACTCGAGGGCGGCGCGATCCGGCTTTGTCTTTTCCTCCGCCCCCGTCAACAAATGGACCGCGGTAACGGCGAGGAAAGTCGCAATAAGCGCGAAGCGAACAAGGCCTTTCATGGCATAACTAATAACAGTGCTCGAATTCATCTTTGCAGAAAAAAAGTCATTTTGTGGTGAGCTGATAAATGCCATTCCATTCCGCTGGGGGATTGCCTGCCAGTTCCCGACAGCGTTCTACCATGAGGGCACTGGGCTTGTCC
>JBAPMH010000063.1:0-3421 GCA_049278515.1 Chthoniobacterales bacterium | reverse complement strand
GAGGTTTTGATAGCAGCGCTACCTAGTCTCGTGGCGCTTGCCCTCTATTACTCGCTTGCAATTCACATGCGCTGGAGCCTCGGCCACTGGCCGGCGACCATCGGGGAGCGCGGCTTCCCTCCGCGCCTCATCTCCCATGCAAATCTCGAGATGTACTATTTCACAGCACTCATTTGGTTCGGTATCTTCGTATTGCCTGTAGAGCTTGTATTATGTTTAGTCATTCCTCGCTTGCGGCGGTTCGCCATGTTTTTAGCCTTGTCTGTTGGCTGCTTCCTCGCATCTTGCATACTGAGGATCTGCGTTCCGCCAGCTTTTGTGAATTGGTGGATAGACTGATGATCAAACGATCTAACCAGGCGCTGGAGCGAACGGCCACCCGTCATGCGTTCACCTTTTGCATAGTTAGAACCTTTTCATTGCGATCGACGCTCGCTCTCGGTGGCCGTCGCTCATCTTATTCTCGTTAGACTATGCGTCGACTCTGCATCCTAGTGGCGCTGCTGTTCACCAGCTGCGCAACTCGCGTTGTCGTGGATGGCCGTTATGCCGCAACCATTTCGCAGGCCGATGTCGAAGAGCTCAAGCAACTCATTGCGGGCTTTGAAGGAGGGCGTTACGAGTTCATCGGGATCACCGCCTATGCCCGTAACACCGTAGAAATCGGAACGATACAAATTCGCGGCAGCACGACGACTGACCGTACTTTGGAAGCGCGCCGCCGCCGCCGAGGATGGCATCTTCAGAAGCGGTCCGATCCTCCTCCAACGATAGAGCGTGTCATAGTCACGGATTACAGGTGACGCAAAATGTCTAACCAAGCTATGCAGCGAACTGCGAGCAAGGCTGCGTGGGCCACTTGCCCTGTTTGCCATCTACGCTTTGGTTCCGGGGTGGGTTGCATTGGGCTCGCGGCCGCTGATCTTGTGTCTCGTTAGATGACCGTTGAATTATGCGCTTCGTCCATTTTCTCCGTCTGATTACGCTGCTGGTCACGCTGGCGTATTGCTGCGGTTCCCTGCCGATTTCATGGGTTTACTGGCTCGAGGAGCACTTCAGCAGCACATCCGCAATTTATGAGACCGGAACGTCGCCGCTCACATTGGCGGGCGAGTTCGGCGTTTATATTACTGCACCTGTAGCAATGCTGATTGCTTTTGTTGCGGTTCCTCGTTTCCGGTGGGGAGTGCCCGCGCTGTCATGGTGCTTTGTCCTTCTGGGCATCTGCGTGCTCACAAACCTATATCATGGATATTCAAACAGATACCTCTCTCCCGTTGTTCAGATTACCTCCTACTGCCGAGAGCTTTCCTTTTCCCTGGCACCGGCAATTATTGGCCTGTTGTTGCGCCATCGATTTGTGGCGCGAGAAATTCAGGCTCCTCGAAGTGATGAACTCAATGCTTCCTCGTGAACACGCGCTTTCTCCTTTTCATTCGCATTCTCACCACCACGATCGCCGTGGCGTACGGTGGCGAATCTTTCCAATACGGCTGGATTTACTGGCTCCAGGCACATCTTGGTGATCCGGACGCATTGTTTTGGAGAGGCTACAATTCCTCGATTTCGGTCCAGGATCTTGGCGCTTATATCGCTTCCGCCGCTGCGGTCCCTATCGTGTTTGTCCTAATTCCACGGTTCCGTTGGGGCGTGCCTGCCCTGTCGTGGTGCTACCTGATCATGGCCGCATGCCTGCTCAGTAAGCTGTTCCACTGCTCTTTCTGGGGGGGGCACGGCACTTTTGTCATGGAGCTCGAATGTTTCGGCAGACTATCTTGCTTTGCCTCTCCGCCTTTGCTTATCGGACTTCTATTGCGCTATCGCTTCGTCGAAGAACAGCTTCGCCTGGATGCATCATCAACGACGGCGAAGCCGATCTAATGCTTTCTCGTCTACGTATATGATTGCTCCGTGCATCCCTTGCTAGGCCACGTGTTCATCAACATGGCATGAATACGTCTTCACAAGTCACGCCGTCATCTAACCGGGCGATGGAGCGAACCGCCGCCCCCCGCCCGTCTACTTCTCGCGTCGCTCCAACCCGTTTATTCTCGTTAGATTTACCGACACGGTGACATGCGCACGGTCCAAAAAACAGTCGTCATCACGCTCGCTGTTTTAGCCGTCACGTTGTTTCTCTCGTTCATCGCGTTGGATCCGTACTACTACAGTACTCGTCCTCGGCAGCCCGATACTCAGTCTGGCAGAATTTACCGGGAGAGAGTCAAGGGCCTGAGTGGCGTGACAGATGTTTATCTCACCTCAACCGATAAACTACCATACGACTATCGGGGCTGGATTCTTGGCGGTTACGGCGCATTATTTTTGACGGCTGCGCTCCTAAACCAACGGTGGAAGGTCGTCCGCAATTTAACGCCACGTGGATGGGAATACCCGAAGTGATCCCGACCGAGCCAGGCTCAACTTTGAAGTGCAATATTGGCTAGGTCTGAAGGAAGCATTGAGAATTATGAAACAAGCGACGCGCGCCCCCACGCCCGCAGCGCTACCGCGCAGTGGTTGCGGGCAGGTCGTCCGCCGTCGCTCATCTTATTCTCGTTAAACATTCAGCGCGTCCACACCGTCGGCCCGCTGAATTCACCCCTTCCAGAATCGAATCCGATCTGATAGGTTCGCGACGTGGCAGGCAGACCTGAGATTGTCGCGGGCATTGCCTGGTTTTCCGCGGACCAGTGGCAGCTTCTTCGTTCTCTGGCCACGGACGCCGAAGACTTGGAAGAGACCCATGAAGAATGGGTCAAGATTGCCGAAAAGACGATTGAGGATCTTGCGAGACAGGGCTTGCGCGCACAAAAGGTCGATGTCGATGTGAACGAGCTGCAGGCGTGGTGCTTGGCCCAGAACCGGCGCCTGGACTCTTCTGCGAGGGCCGCGTATGCAGCCGCACATCTTCAAGACTTGCACGAAAACGCCTAACCAATCGCTGGAGCTAACATCCTCGATTAGATCCAAGGCTATTATCGGAGCGACGCCTTAGGTCCGCTTCAGACGCCAAAGCTCAAGCGCTAATCCGGCGAACAGGAGAACCGTGGCGAAAAAGGCGTTCCCGTAGGTTTGCGCCATGACCCGGAGAGGAATGGAGAGGGAAAGCAAAACGATCGCAGTGCCCGCGCAGACCAGCAAGCCTGCGTGACGCTTTGGTTCTGCCAGGACGCGTTGCACGACAACCGTCAGGGGATAGAGCAGCCAGAAAAACAGGTAACCGAAAGAGAGCGGGGTAAAGAGGAGCATCAGGAGGAGCAGAAGCGCGAACTCGATCGCGTCCGTTTTCCCGGTTCGCTGCGAAGCGCGGGGCATCACAGCAATAAAGGCGAGGCCGAACAGGAGCGCCGTCGCCAGGATGATTCGATTTACCGTGCCGAATTCCAGGTCGGCGATATTCGCATACATCGGCGTATGC
>JBAPMH010000062.1:0-4662 GCA_049278515.1 Chthoniobacterales bacterium | reverse complement strand
TGCTCGTGCTCGTGCTCGTGATCGATCTTCTCTTCCCCCTTATCCGTGAAATCCGCGTAATCCGCGGTTGTCTATCTCCTCTGCGGGTGTGACACCCGCCGCTACACCATTCGCCATCTTCTATTTTCTATCCTCCCTTACTTTCGGGCGGTTTTGAAGGGCCCTCTTCTAACCGCGGATTACGCGGATATCGCGGATATTAGGAATTCTTTCCTCTCCTCGTGCTCGTGCTCGTGATCGTGATCGTGATCGTGATCGATCTTCTCTTCCCCCTTATCCGTGAAATCCGCGTAATCCGCGGTTGTTCAGTTGGCCGTAGAATCCCGAGCAGGCCCCGCCCATGTCTCCCGGCAGATTGCGCTTCTCTTTCTCACGTGTGAACTGTAATTTAAGAATTGTGCCACTCCTCGGAAAGATATTGGGCTGCTTGATGCTTACACTGCTCTTGCTCGGCAGTAATACTTCGACCAATTCCGCCCCCCTTTCGCCCGGAAAGAGTCCGAGTCAGCAGACGGAGACGTTTGAGAGAATGGTCGTAACGCGGGGAAGCGTCGCGATTGATCTCGATTTGGACCGGCTCAATGGGAAACGGTCCGAGGCGGAGGCGAAACCGGAAACGCTTCGATTCGACGTAGCTCCCGATTCTTTTTTTACTATCCGGGTTTTTAACGGCGTCCTCCGCGGACCCGAGCCTGGGTCGATGCCGTTGCTCGGCCAGAACCCCGCCATTCTTCCCGAGCCGCTGAGCTCGTCATCCGGCCAGCTCGTTCTGGAAAAAATGGCACCCACCGAATCACACGACCTCGTGGTCCGCGATGGGAAAACCGGCTTTGTCTTTTTCATCGTCGAAGGACATCTCTACGATTACGACGCCGCGACGCGGTCGCTGAAGATCGCCGGAGGCAGGCTGATGATGTCGCCAGAGTTTGCGGCCAGAGCCGGCCGGCCTGCGGATTCCGGCGCGATGGTGGGTGAAATCTCCCTCGATGCGAACGTGTTTCCGATCGAGGTCACGACGCTGGTCAATGGCGTAGCGCAGTCAACTACCCTGCCGGCAGGGAGCGATCCAGCGGGCGCTCTTGTGCCCGGTCCCGATATCATCACGGGAGACC
The DNA here is from genome assembly GCA_049278515.1 of Chthoniobacterales bacterium. Taxonomy (GTDB): domain Bacteria; phylum Verrucomicrobiota; class Verrucomicrobiia; order Chthoniobacterales; family UBA10450; genus AV80. Next base: position 3,550 of record JBAPMH010000062.1, on the reverse strand, counting down.
TGGCCGACATGCAGCAATTTGGCACCGTGGGAACCCAGGTCGCCCTCTCTTGTGCGCCGACCTCCTGCAATAAAGGCGACGTGCCCATCGATTTCTTTCAGCTGCCGAATGTAGATCATCCGGTGATTATGCAGAGTCTCTACCGAGTCAGCGGTGGAGCGAGCAACACCGAGCGTTTCGAGCAAATCGGCGAAGGCTGGGCGAAGCATGCGTTCGGGGCCGACCAGTTCTCGGTCTGCAGCGCGAACTGCCAGCCATTTCCAGACCAGACCAGACTGGGGCCGAACTGCTCCGATACCTACGATGCGAGCACCGGTGCGCTCTTTGCTCAGTTAGGTTCGCGCGCCTGGATTAATCCGTTCACCGGCGCTTTCCCGTCTACGGCGAATAACCACAGCGGCCACACCCATAACCAGGTGGCGCACCGGCTCACGGTGGAAGCGGCCGATTTGAACACGACGATGAACCCGGGCGCGACCTATTATGCGGAAGTGCAATATGTCGCCCCGCACGAGTATACCTGGTGCCAGAGCCATCCCGGGCAATGCAACATGTATAACAACGCCTCCTACCGGCGTTTCAATGTGAGCGGCACGACCAGCTTCACCTTTAACACCACCGGCACTTCGACCGTCCGAATGTCCCCCGCCGTCAATGCCTGGCCAGGAGCGACCGTTGTTCCCATCGAGCCCGAGCCCGGCGTCGATGGGCGAGCCTTTATCGCTTACAAAATTTCGGGGCCGACTTCAGGGGTCTGGCATTACGAATACGTGATCTACAACCAGAACCTCGATCGCTCGGTGCAATCTTTCAGCGTTCCTCTGGGCTGCCTGGTCGCGGTGAGCAACATTGGTTTTCGCGCGCCGCAAAATACTCCTGGGTTTGCGAATGATGGTACCGTCGGGAATGCCGGATATAGCAACACCCCCTGGACGCCCACTCAGACTGCTAACGATGTGAGCTGGAGCACCGAAACCTTCGCGCAAAACCAAAACGCGAACGCAATTCGGTGGACGACGTCCTACACCTTTCGGTTCGATGCGAACCAGCCGCCCCAGGCCGCCAATGCCACGATCGGTTTCTTCAAGACCGGGGCGCCGATGATGGTTCCGATTCAATCTCCGGCCTCGGATGCGACCTGTGCCACCCCAACGCCCACCCCCACGCCGACGCCGACTCCCGGTCCAACGGCAACGGTGACACCGACTTCAACCCCCAGTCCCACCCCAACCCCTCCGCCTCCGACACCAACTCCTACCCCGGGCTTCTGCGCCTGGAGCGCGGCTTCCGTTTACCCGCTCCCGATTAGTGGCACGGCTGTCACCAGCATCGGTAACTTTCTCTACAGTTTCGGCGGCCAAACCACGGGCGGATCGACTGTCAATTCCTATAAATTTGATGGGACCGCCTGGGCAGCGATTGCGCCGTTGCCGACGGTTTTGTCGGCCGTAGCGGTTACTGACGGCATCAATATTTATCTCGTCAGTTCCAGCGCCCTTTACAGATATGACCCGAGTGCAGATACCTATGCAGCGCTGGCTCCGCCTTCTTTCCCGGCGGGAGGACATGCGGCCGCCTATCTCAACGGGAAGATTTACAAGATCGGCGGTTTTACGGCCAATCCGACCAGCGCGGTGGAAATTTACGACATCTCGTTGAATCAGTGGACATTTGGCGCGCCCTATCCTGTCGCTGCTTATAATTTGCACGGCTTTGCGCATGGAAACTTTATCTACGGCGCGGGTGGAACGACTCAGAACCCCTTCCCTGTGGATATCACCAGCGTGTTTCGCTATGACCCGGTCGCAAACACCTGGACAGCCAATGGCAACCTGCCCGGTCCGCGGACGTCCGCAGCCGTCGCTTTGTATAACGGTGGGGCCGTTCTGGCCGGTGGACGGACTAGCGGAACGATTTCGAGCACGGCCATTTTTTGGAATCCGGTTTCTAACGGCTGGTCGGACTTACCTTCCATGTTAGCCAATCGGGCAAGTATGAGTGGCGCGAGCCTGAACGGAAGCTTGTATGTCGTGGGCGGAGCATCCTCGGGCTTCAACTCGACAAACGACATTCAGAGGTTGACCTGCACCTCTGGGACTCCGACACCTACACCCACTCTTACGCCGACGCCGACTCCCCCATCCACACCGACACCTACACCTACACCTACAGCAACGCCGACTCCGACACCAACACCAACAGCAACGGCGACGCCAACCGCTACACCGACACCTACGCCGCCACCACTGACTCCCACACCGACACCGACAGCCACGCCGACTCCGACACCCACAACCACGTCGACTCCGAGCCCAACCCCAACAGCAACGGCGACGCCGACGCCAACCGCTACGCCGACTCCGACCCCCGCCCCGGCTCAGGCATTGAATATTGCCACCCGATTGCGGGTTGAAACCGGCAACAATGTGCTCATCGGCGGCTTCATCATCTCGGGCAACGCGCCCAAAACCGTCGCGATTCGTGCCATTGGGCCGTCGCTGGTTCCGTTCGGGATTACCGATGCCCTGGCCGATCCCACCCTCGAGCTGCGCGATAACAGCGGCGCCCCGCTGGGCTCGAACGATAACTGGCAGGACGATGCTTCGCAGGCCGCTCTGCTCATCGCCCTTGGCCTCGCCCCGACCAATTCGAAAGAGTCGGCCCTCGTCGCACCTGTCCAGCCCGGCGCTTACACCGCGATTGTCGCCGGGAAAAACCAGACTACCGGCGTCGGGCTCGTCGAAATTTACGACACCACTGCCGCCACTGCTTCCCAACTGGGCAACATCAGCACGCGCGGTTTTGTCCGAACCGGCGAGAACGTGATGATCGGAGGCTTCATTCTCGGCGGAGACAATGCCACCCGCATAGTGGTGCGCGGAATCGGCCCATCGCTGGCCCAGTTCGGACTCAACCCCGTCCTGGCCGATCCCACCCTCGAGCTCCACGACAGCAACGGCGCCACTCTCATCTCGAACGACGATTGGCAAAGTGATCCGGTCTCGGCCACGCTCCTGAAGGCGAATGGTTTCGCGCTCAGCGATCCAAAAGAGTCCGGAATCTTCACATCGCTTCCGGCGGGCCAGTTCACCGCGGTTCTCGCCGGCAAGAACGGCGGCATCGGCATCGGCCTCGTCGAGATCTACAATCTGCGTTAGCGGAATTCCGATTCCCAACAGGAGGAAACGGAGGGAACTGAGGGGGGCAAATTAACCGCGGATTACGCGGATGTCGCGGATATTAGGAATTCTTCCCTCCCCTCGTGCTCGTGCTCGTGATCGTGATCGTGATCGTGATCGATCTTCTCTTCCCTCTTATCCGTGAAATCCGCGTAATCCGCGGCGTCCTCTTCTCCCTCCCCTTTGCGCGGCGACCTGTCGGGGCGCAAAGGCCCCTCCCACATTGAAAACAGACAGACCACGAAAACACCGACCGCGGATATCGCGGATATTAGGAATTCTTCTTCACTTCGTAATCGTGTCCGCCGTCGGACGGACTCGTCCTGTGGCGAGCTCGTGCTCGTGCTCGTGATCGATCTTCTCCTCCCTCT
>JBAPMH010000061.1:0-2277 GCA_049278515.1 Chthoniobacterales bacterium | reverse complement strand
CACCACAATGTCCCGCAGCTTCTCGGTAGGGGGATAGGCCCCTCCATTGTATGTGATAGGAATCGTTTGGACGAATCCGCCGGCAGGGGTGAACTCGCGAATCCAGTTTGTTGGGGCGCCTGACTGTCCGATTGCGACCAGGATATTGTTTGGGTTGAAGGCGGACGGTGTTGGAGTTGGGCTAGCGGTCGGCGAAGGGCTGGGGGTTGGCGTTGCGGTGGGTGTTGGACCGCCTGTCGTAGTGCCTGAGAGAGCGAAAGATTGGTCCGGGTCGGGTGTAGAAAAACAGGTGGCTCTTCTTCCCCAGCTTGTGCAGGCATTCCCGAAGCCGCCTCCGGGATTCCGCCACGCCGCGCCAGCGCGAATAGAAAATTGGGAGTCCGTCCAATACCACCGGCCAGCCGTAGCGAGGTTCATGTTAGCCTGAACAGAAACCCAATAAGCACCCGCCGTAAGCACCATGCTCGACGGCAGGTCAATGATGAAATTGCCTGAAGTGTCCGTCATCGCCACGTTAGTAAACGTACCTCCGGGCACAGCAACCCCAGGCAAAGTGCCAGAGTCAGAATAAAAGATTACATTGACAGAGGTTGCGGGTCCGGTGTTGCCGCTGGAGTAATGCCCCTCCAGGGAGATTTGTTGGATCGTCCATGTCTCGCCGGCCGGCACAACGAAATCGTCAGCCAATTCATCGTCAAATGGGTCATTAGCAGGCTCATAGTTTTGAGAATTGCTTCCAAACGATGATCCACTGCCAAGCTGATACCAGAGGATCGTTGTGGTCGAAGGGGCCATCTTTGGGGCTATCCATCTCTGGACCAGGCCGGAGTTTTGATCCGCCGTCGTTTGCGACGCGGTGCCAATGACGTGGAAAAGCGAAAGAACAAAAAACGCCAGCAAACTGGATTCCAGGGTCTTGAGAGAGAGGAATGCTTTCACAATAGTCGAGTTCTGGCGGACCCCGGAAAACGCGTGGAAACGCAAGCCCAGCCAGTATTTATTATGCCTAATGCGGAACCGTGTCGAGGTGATTCGTCCAGCGGCGGCACATCCCGCATTGCCACCGCGCTGGCTTTATGGAATAACGAAATGCCCATGAGCGAAGTCGTTATCGAGCCCGCCATTTTCGAAGACCTGGACGAACTGTCCAATCTTTTGGGCGAGCTTTTCAGCGAGGAGAAAGACTTCCGCCCGAACAAGGAGAAACAGCTTCAAGGATTGCGCCTCATTTTCGAGGAGCCAAATCGCGGGCGTGTTTTTGTCCTGCGGCGCGATCGCACCATCGTCGCCATGATCAATCTCCTTTTCACCATCAGCACCGCCGAGGGGGGCTTTGTCATCCTTCTGGAAGACCTCGTCGTCCATGATTCGTTCCGCGGCCATGGCTACGGATCGCAACTGCTCGAATACGCGATCAACTTCGCGAAACAGAAAAAGTTTTTGCGCATCACCCTGCTGACCGACCGGCCGGAACTGCGCTCGCAAAATTTCTTCAAGCGCCACGGCTTCTTCGAGTCCCACATGTTGCCGATGCGACTCTTGATTGCGAGCGACAGCACGCCGCCGCCAAGCTTGTAGAAGAGCGACACGGGCGTCAGTCCAACTCGATCGTTGCTCCACGGGGTTCCTCGACTGCGCTCGGAATGACGGGGGGTTTGTTCGCGAAAATCGTGCGCGCGACTCTGATTCAGTTGTAGCTTCCCGTTCTATGGGCGGGACGTTTCGTCTTTTCAAGTTCAGAGGCATCCAGGTTTACCTTCATTTCACCTGGTTTCTCGTCGCGGCCTACGAGGTTCAGCGTGCCAATCTCTACAGCTCAAGGATTTGGGCGGTCTACGAATACCTCGCGCTTTTTTTCATCGTCCTGCTCCACGAGTTTGGTCATGCCCTCGCTTGCCGCCAAACCGGAGGACGGGCCGACCAGATCGTGCTCTGGCCGCTCGGCGGGATCGCATTCGTCGATCCACCGCGCCGCGCGGGGGCGGTGCTTTGGAGCATCGCCGCTGGACCGCTGGTTAACGTTCTCCTCATCCCGGTGTTTTACCTGGCGCTCGTGGTCATGGCGCCATTAGCCAACGAAATGCCCAACACCTTTCTCCTGATCTACCAGGTTCGGCAGATCAATCTCCTCCTGTTGATCTTCAATATGCTTCCCGTTTATCCGCTTGACGGGGGCCAGATCCTGCGGGCCTTGCTCTGGTTTCCGCTGGGTGAAATCCGGAGCCTGCAAATTGCCAGCGTGCTTGGTTTGGTCGGCGCTGTGGTCCTCGCCGGCCT
>JBAPMH010000060.1:0-3465 GCA_049278515.1 Chthoniobacterales bacterium | reverse complement strand
CCGGATAGGAGAGCGGGCGGAGAAAGAGCGTGTTGATCGCGGAAAAGAGAACGGTATTCGCGCCGATTCCGAGGGCGAGCGCGACGACGGCGAGAATGGTGAAGCCTGGCTGGCGCAGCAGCTGGCGAAGGGCGTAGCGGAAGTCTCTCATAGGTTATTTGGATCTGTTGCAGGGCGTTTCTGTGAAACGCGGGTTAAGCGAGGCGTCCGCCGCGGCGGACGCCCTACAAATGGAAATCTTTTCATTCGGTTCGCAGGGCTTCGATTGGATTAACGAGACTGGCCCGGCGCGCCGGAATCAGGCAGGCGAGGAGCGCGACCATGGCGAGCGTCGCGGCGGTCGCACCGAGGAGCGTGGGATTGGTCGACGACACTTCGTAGAGCTGGGTGGTCAGCAAACGACCGACCGCGACCGCGGCCACCAACCCGAGGCCGAGCCCGATGACCACGGGCGTCATTCCCTGCCGGACCACGAGCCGCAGCACATCGGCCGTTTGAGCGCCGAGCGCCATCCGGACGCCGATCTCCCCGGTGCGTTGCTCGACTGTATAAGCCACCGCTCCGTAAATGCCGACCATGGCCAGGACCAGCGCGATTCCGGCGAAAACGCCAAGAAGCGTCATCGTCAGACGCCGTTGGCCTAACGACTGGTCGATTACCTGGTTCATCGTCTGCGGCTGAATGATCGGCAACGCCGAATCCACTTTGGCGAGCGCGGGCCGGACGATGCTCGGCGCCGCTTCCGGCTTGCCGGAAGTCTTTACCGCTATCGCGAGAAACGGATACGTCCGCTGCGGCCACGGCCGGTAAAACTCGACGTCATTTGGTCGGTCAAGCCGGGTCGAGCGAACATCGCCGACGACCCCGACAATTTCGCACGGCAGGCCGGTGTTGTTGTCGGTCCCAAAGAAGACGCGCTTGCCGATCGGATCTTCGCCGCCGGGGAAAAGCTTTTGCGCAGTCGCCTTGCTCACGAGGACCACGAGCGGTTTATCCACTCCATCGCGCTCGTCGATATCGCGGCCAGCCAGCAACGGGATGCCGAATGTCTTAAGGAATCCGGGCGAAATACTGCGGGTGAGACCAAGTGGACGCTGATTGACCGGCACGGGGTTGCCATCGACGCGGGCATAGGGCGAACGCGACCCGCCCCCAGCGAGCGGCACGCCATCGCCGACCGCGGCCGTCTCAATACCCGGCGTGTTTTTCAACTCGGCCAGGAACCGGTCCGCGAAACGCGCTTTCGAATCCGGGTCGGGATACTGCGCCGGCGGAAGGCCAACAAACCCAACCCAGAGGCGTTCCGACGTGAAGCCGGTCGGCTGTTTGCTCAGGCGAACAAAGCTCGCGATGAGCAAAGACGCGCCGGCGAGAAGCACGACAGATAGGCCGACCTGCGCGGCGACGAGTCCGCGGCGAAAACGCTGTTGCCCGAGGCTCCCGGTCATGGCGCGGCCGCCGTCTTTCAATCCATCCACGAGATCGGCGCGCGAGCTTTGCCAGGCCGGATACATTCCCATGGCGAGGCCGGTGAGAAGGGAGAGACCGAGCGTGAAAAGAAGCACGGGCGCGTTCAGCCCGATGCCACTCTCGAGCGGGAGATTGTTTCCGGCGAGTTTTGGAATGACAGAGATCACCCAAAGCGCCAGGCAAGTGCCCACGACGCCCGCTATGATGCTGACGAGCAGACTTTCGAAAACGAAGAGCCGGACCACGCCACTGCGCGAAGCTCCGAGTGCCATTCGCAGAGCGATCTCCCGCCGGCGGCCCGTAAACCGAACGAGGAGTAGATTCGCGACGTTGCTGCACGCGATCAGCAACACGAAACTGACAGCCGCGAGCAAAGTGAAGAAGGCCGGACGCAGATTCCCGGTTGTGTCTTCTGCCGCGGAAATAACAACGGGAGACCAGCTATTGTCCGCGGCTTCTGGTCGCGCTTCCTTGTAGCTTTGCTGAAGAATTTGCAGAGCTGACCGCGCCTGATCGGCCGTCACGCCGGGCTTGAGGCGCCCGACCACGCGCAGGAAACTCACCCCGCGCATCAGGCGCTCCTGCGTCAGCCCGGGCAATTGAAAGGGTTTCACCGTGAAGATGTCGGCGTTCGGGCCAAACCATGCGACCGGCGGATTCGGCAGCACGCCGATGATGGTGGTGGCGACACCGTTCAGAGTAATGCTCTGACCGATTGCCAGCGGATCGGAGTTCAAATGCTTGCGCCAGAAATTCTGGCTGACGAGCGCGACGTCGGCCTTCATTTCCTCCTCGGGCAGAAACGTGCGGCCGAGAATCGGATGAACGCCGAGCGTATCGAAATAGTTCGCAGTCGTCTCCGCGCCGCCCACCTGGATGGGATCGCCTTTCCCGGTTAGGATGTAGCCAGTCCCGTTATCCGCCGCGAAACTGGAAAAGATGTTTTGTCCGTCACGAAAATGCCAGTAACGCGGCACCGACATCGGGAGCTCCGAAAGCCCGCGCTCTTTCGCCTCGGCCTGGAGGATCACGAGCTCATCCGGTTTTTGGAACGGAAGGCCTTTGAGGAAGAGGTCGTTGATCAAACTAAAGATGGCGGTGTTCATCCCGATGCCGAGCGCAAGAGTGAGCACGGCGAGCAGGGTGAAGGCGGGAGACTTGAGGAGTTGGCGCAGAGCGAAGCGGAGATCGATCATAAGAATTTCCGAATTTCGATTTTCAATTTTCGATTGGGAAAATCATTGGGCGCGCAGGGCGAGAAGGGGGTCGACGCGAGCAGCGCGGCGGGCCGGGAGATAACTGGCGAGCAGGGCGAACGCGCCCAAAACTGTCACCACGGCGGCGAAAGTGAGCGGATCGGCGGAAGTGGTTTGGAAAAGCAGGCTGTTGATGGTGCGGCTCAGGGCGACGGCCAGGACCAAACCGATCATCAGGCCAATGGCGGCGAGACGCGCGCCGTCCCAGACGATCATTCGCAAAATGTCTTTTCCTTCCGCGCCCACCGCGAGACGGACGCCAATTTCTGAAGTTCGCTGGCTGACGGCGTACGACATGACGCCGTAAATCCCGATCGCCGCGAGAAGGAGCGCGAGCGCGGCGAAAGCCATCAGGAGCAATGAGCTGAAACGAATCTGCGCCATGGATTTCGCGACCCACTGCTCCATTGTGCGCACTTCGGAAACCGGCTGGTCTTTGTCCATCCCATGGATTTGGGCCTCGATCGGCTGGGCGAGCCCAAGCGGGTTGGCGGCCGTCCGGACCGTTAGCGTCATCAGGCTGTAGGCAAGCTGCGGATGCGGCCAGTAACAAAGCGGCTTCGCCGGCGTGGCCAGATCAACTTCATGTGTGTTCCCGACCACGCCGATGATTTCCGTCGGCGCGTTCTTCTCGAGCATGTTGATCGTGACGCGTTTCCCAAGCGCCTCCTGGTTGGGGAAATACTGCTGGGCGAGCGCTTCGTTGATGATGACGACGTTTCGTTTCTCCTGCATTTCC
>JBAPMH010000059.1:0-6854 GCA_049278515.1 Chthoniobacterales bacterium | reverse complement strand
CATTCCGTTTCCCCTTTGACCACAGCTTCCCCTCTCATGAAGTAGGGACATTTAGTTGCAACTGGCGATGCCGTCCAACTGATTTGGCCAAAACAGACGACTCAGGTGCAACGCATTGCCCTGCGTTTCTCATCCGGACTCCAATTTCCATTCTGAGGGGTGCGCTCGTCGTTACCTGATCCTATTCAGCTTGACCCCTCCGACGCGCGCGGGCTAGCGTCTCCACAACAATTCCGCCAAGAAAAATCTGATGACCATCATGCGCTCATTCGTTCTCGCGACTGTATTTTTCATCACCGCGGCTCTCGCTCGAGCGCAAGACGCAGCCTCGACCCCTTTCCTTCAGAGGAGTCCTTCCGCCACGGTGGAAACGCCGTCGCCGTCGCCCTCGCCCAAGCCGAAGCCAACGGCGAGCGCCATTGCCAGGCCGAGCGCCTCGGTCAAGCCGCTCGAAACCGCTTCCCCCGAGCCGTTCGAGATGGCGACTCCTCTGCCAAGCCCGTTTGAAACGTTGTCGCTCATGCCTGCCGAAACGCCGGCGACCACGCCGATCCCAATCGCGACGCCCGCGTCCCAGCCGAAACCAACGGTCCCAGATTCGACGATGGCGAGTTCACCCCCTGCGACCACGCCTCGCCCGATTATTCCAGTAACTCCCCTGCCAAAAGTAACAGCGCCTTCCCCTTCGCGGCCGGTAACCACAGAAACGTTCCCGCCAACCGGTCCTTTCCCCTCTAGAACGACGCCACCGGCCGTCTTCTCTCCTCGACCCACCCTGACTCCAAGGCCCAAGGCAACCCCAACTCCGAAGCCACCCGCCACTCCGGCTCCGACCCCGAAGCCAACGCCCGTCGTTACCGCAACGCCGACCCCGAAGCCGAAGCCAAAGCCAACTGCCACTCCGGCTCCAACTCCGAAGCCAACGCCCGTTCCTACCGCCACGCCGACCCCGCCTCCGAAGCCCACCCCAATGCCTTCGGCGAGTCCGAAACCGTCACCGAGCGTTGATGTTTCCCCCGCCGACGATGGGTCGGTCGCCTCGAAATTGAAAAACCTGGAGTCACATTGGGAAGCAGCGCTTCTGACCCACGACACTTCCGCGATTGAAAAGATGGTGGCCGACGATTTCATCGGCACCTCGTCGAGTGGCAAACAGGGCGACAAGGCCACTCTACTGGCCGAAGCGAAACGCGACACGAATACCTACGCATCCGCCGTATCGAGCGACATGACGGTGCGCACCTTTGGTCCCAACGTCGCGGTCGTCACCGGCATCGCAAAAGAGACCGGCAAGACCAAAAGCGGCAAGACGTTCTCGCACTCCTATCGGTTTACCGATACCTGGGTGGAGCGAAACGGCGAATGGCAATGCGTCGCCGCGCATGCCATGGCGCTGCCGAAGAAATGACTTCCTGCTCCTGATCGTGATCTTGCTCCTGATCCTGGGAGGAGCGGTCGTTTTCACTCATGATCCTGATCATGAGCAGGAATTATTAATCGCCTGATTGCGCGGCCGCCGGAGTTGCGGCAACTGTCTAGTCTCATGGCGAGCACCCAGGATTCGGCCAACGACGCGCTTTGGTACAAAGACGCCGTTATCTACGAGCTGCATGTCAAAACGTTTCACGACAGCGATGGCGACGGTATCGGCGATTTTCGCGGCCTGATCGAGAAGCTCGATTATCTCCAGGAACTGGGCGTGACCGCGCTTTGGCTCCTTCCTTTTTATCCCTCGCCCATGCGCGATGACGGGTACGACATCGCCGATTACTACGACGTCAATCCCAACTTTGGCACTCTCGACGATTTCCGCGCCTTCCTCGCCGCCGCCCACGAACGCGGGTTACGCGTCATCACGGAGCTCGTCATCAATCACACCTCCGATCAAAATCCGTGGTTCCAAAAGTCCCGGCGAGCGGCGCCAGGTTCGCGCGAGCGGGAAATGTATGTCTGGAGCGATACGCCGGAGAAATACAAGGAAGCGCGGATCATTTTCAAGGACTTCGAGACTTCAAACTGGTCCTGGGACCCTGTCGCGAAAGCGTATTACTGGCACCGGTTTTATTCGCATCAGCCCGATCTGAATTTCGACAATCCCGAAGTCCACGAGGCCGTCGAAAAGGTGCTCGATTTCTGGCTCAGCATGGGTGTCGACGGATTGCGCCTCGATGCGGTTCCCTACCTTTACGAACGCGAAGGAACGAGCTGCGAAAACTTGCGCGAAACGCACGAATACCTGGTCAAGCTGCGAGCGCACGTGGACGCAAAGTTCCGCGGCCGGATGTTGCTCGCCGAAGCGAACCAGTGGCCCGAAGACGCCGTTGCCTACTTTGGCAAGGGCGACGAGTCGCACATGAATTTCCACTTCCCGCTCATGCCGCGCATGTTCATGGCGCTCCAGATGGAGGACCGGTTTCCGATCATCGACATTCTCGATCAGACGCCGCCTATCCCGGAGACCTGCCAGTGGGCGATGTTCCTGCGTAATCATGACGAGCTGACGCTCGAAATGGTGACCGACGAGGAGCGTGACTACATGTGGCGCGTTTACGCGAACGATCCCACCGCCCGGATCAATCTCGGCATTCGCCGGCGACTGGCGCCCCTCCTGGCCAATAGCCGCCGCAAAATCGAGCTCCTGAATATCCTTCTCTTCTCAATGCCCGGCACGCCGGTCTTGTATTACGGCGACGAGATCGGTATGGGCGACAATTTCTATCTCGGCGATCGCAACGGCTGCCGCACGCCGATGCAATGGAGCCCGGACCGCAATGCCGGTTTCTCCAAGGCGAACCCCCAGCAGCTTTACCTGCCGATCACCATCGATCCGGAATATCACTACGAGGCGATCAACGTCGAAAATCAGCAGAAGAACCTCTCCTCCCTGCTTTGGTGGACCCGCCGCGTCATCGCGATGCGCAAGAACTTCCGGGCCTTCTCGCGAGGGTCCCTCGAATTCCTCCTGCCGGAGAACAACAAAGTGCTCGCCTTTCTTCGGCGTCACGAAGAGGAGACGATCCTCGTAGTCGTAAATCTGTCGCGTTTCTCCCAGGCGGTGGAACTCGACCTCTCGCGCTTCAGCGGTTGCGCGCTGATGGAAGTTTTTAGCCAGAATTTTTTCCCGCGCATCAGGAAGTCGCCTTACATCCTCACCCTTGGTCCTCATTCGCATTACTGGTTTGTTCTTCGCTCGGAACCGGCCGCGTCCGTCGCTTCGAAGAAACGTAAGATCCTGGTCCTGGATGCCGCCCCGACGGTGGCGGCGCTTCTGGACAATGGCCAGCGTTCGCGGATCGAGCGTGAGGTCCTGCCGACCTACATTCGGAATTGCCGCTGGTTTGGCGCGAAGGCGCGAACTTTGCGCGAGATGCGAATCGTCGAGCAGGTCCCTATCTCAAACAAAGAGGACGCCGCGCAGATCTGGTTCGTCGAAGTCAGTTATCTCGATGGACCGACCGAAACGTACGCGGTCCCGGTCCAGATCGCCCGCGGCGACGCGGCGCGCGTCATCGAACGGTCCGCGCAGCACGCCGTGATTGCCCGTCTCCACGGTAACGATGCGATATTGTATGATGCCATCCACGACGAGGCGTTTCGCCGGGATCTTTTCGCCCTGATGACCGCCGGCCAATCCGTTCCCGGAAGGAAGGGGACGATCGTCGGGCTGACGAGCACTGCTCTGCCGGAAGACGCTCGGTCCGCTGTGCCGGGGTCTCAGCCCTTGAGCGCCGAGCAGAGTAATTCTTCGATGCTCTTCGAGAATCGGTTCTTCCTGAAGCTCTATCGGAAACTCGAGGATGGAGTTAATCCCGATGTCGAAGTTACCCGGTTTTTGACTGAGCGCGCGAAATTCCCCAATGTTCCCGCGTTCCTCGGTGCCATCGAATATCGCCGGAACAAAACCGAGCCAACTGTCGTTTGCCTGCTCCAGAGCGCGGTGGCAAATGAAGGGGACGCCTGGACGCTGACGCTCGATGCCATGGGCCGCTATTACGAGCGGGTCCTGACCCGAAAGGCGGATTTGCAGAGCCAGACGACTCCGCCCGGCCCCCTTCTCGAGGAGTTAATCGGCGGCGTTTATCCCGAGAAAGCAAAACTGCTTGGCCAACGAACGGGGGAACTCCACCGGGCCCTCGCCAGCAGCTCGGACGAACGCGGCTTCACCCCGGAAAATTTCAACGCGATGGCGCAACGATCGGTTTATCAAAATATGCGCGCCTCGTTACGCCGGACTTTCGCATTGCTGGAAAAGAAATTGCCGACGCTGCCGGATGCGTTTCGAGACGAAGCCGCCGAGGTCCTGACCGCGGAAAAGAAAATCCTCGCCCAGGAACAGCGCATCCTCGATCGCCGTTCGAACGCGACCAAGATCCGGATCCACGGCGACTATCATCTCGGTCAGGTGCTCTCCACGGGGAAGGACTTTGTCATCCTCGATTTCGAAGGCGAACCGGCCCGCGGGTTGGGCGAAAGAAAATTGAAGCGATCCGCGCTGCGGGACGTCGCCGGGATGATGCGCTCGTTCCAATACGCGGCTTACAGCGCGCTCTGGCAGCCTGCGATGCGAGTGGAGGACGTGCCCTTCCTCGAGCGCTGGGCCGACCTTTGGTATCGCCAGATGAGCAGCACTTTCTTGCAAAGCTATCTCAAGGCCACCAGGGGGGAGCCTTTTCTACCCTCCGACGAAGGCGACTTCGAGATCCTGCTCGAAGCCTACCTGCTGGACAAAGCGGTTTACGAAGTGGGCTATGAACTCAATAACCGGCCGGACTGGGTCGTCATTCCCATTCGCGGAATAAAACACATTCTGGGCGCCATTTAGCCACGAACAGAACGCCGGATGGCCCGGGCGGACAATGCCGGTTTTGGTCCGCGATCCAATTTTCTCTCGCGCACCGGGGGGTTCTCCGTAACTTATTCGACCCGCATGGATGCAGAATTGGAAAAGCTCGTCGAATCAGGAAAACTGACCGCCCGCCAGGCGGACCAACTCGAAAAACTTCAGCCCGGCACGTTTTGTCTTCATAAAAGCTGGGGCTTTGGCCGGGTGGCGGAGTGGAATCTCCTCCTCAATCAGATCCTGATCGATTTTCCGGGAAAGAAGGCGCATCCGATGCAGCTCTCTTACGCGGCGGAGAATCTGGCGGTGATTCCGCCGGAGCATTTTCTCGCGAAAAAAGCCAAAGATCTCGCAGGCATCAAGGAGCTGGTAAAAAAAGATCCCACGGCGGTCATGCGCAATATTCTCGAAAGCCTCGGGGGATCGGCCACGCTAGCGCAGATCAGCCAATTGCTGCTCGGCGACATTTTTAACGAGCCGGAGTGGAAGCGCTGGTGGGATTCGACTAAGAAGCTCCTGAATAAGGAAGGCTACTTCTTTATCCCGACCAAGAAAAACGAACCGATCCAATTGAGAGGCGAGAAGGTTTCGCGAGCGGATGAGTTGATCGTATTTTTTAATCAGGCCCGTCAGCCGAAAGAGCAGGCCGCCGCGCTCGATCAGATCATCAAGTTTCACAACGAGTTCGACAAGCCCGAGACGCAGTTACAGCCGATCGTTAACACGATCGAAGAAGCCGCGGCGCGCAATCAACGGCTGAATCCCGCACTCGTTTTCGAGCTCGTGATGGCGCGCGACGATTTGCTGGAGCGATCCCCCAAGCTCAAGACGACCAACCCCAATCTGACGCTGGCGCGGCTGACGGCGGAGGAGGAAACCCGGCTCATCACGATCCTGCCTAAACTTCCCGCCTCCAAAGAGCGTCGTGTCCTCCAGGGATTGCCGGCTGCCCTCGGCCCCGGATGGACTACCCGCGCCCTGCAAATGATGCAAAGCAATCACGCGCGGGCGGTGCTGCAGTTGCCGCGCGTTTTTGCGGAGAATGGCCGCCAGGACGAGTTGCGCGCATTTTTGCAGCGCGCTATTCGTGAGCATTCCGTCACGAGTGAAACGCTCGTCTGGCTTTGCAAGGAGCGCTCGGGTGAATGGCGAGAATTGATTACCCCCGATTTGCTCGGTGCGATCCTGTCGGCGCTCGAGCGCGACCAGCACAATGAGAATAGCCGCGGGAGCAAGTTGCGCGATCTCCTCCTCGACGATCGCGAACTGATTCCCGACATGTTCGCCGGCGCGGAGGCCGGCGTCGCCCGGGATGGGATGCGTCGCCTGATGTTGACACCGGTTTTCGATGAGCTGACGAAACGCTCGCTTCTGGCGCGCATCATCAAACTTTACCCCGAGTTGGAGAGCGTGATCACCGGGGAACAAAAGGAAGAGAAGAGTGCCGCGCTGGTTGTTTCCTGGAGCAGCCTCGAGAAACGCAAGGCGGAATACGAAGAGCTCGTGAACAAGAAGATCCCCGAGAACAGCAAGGAGATTGGCATTGCGCGCTCCTACGGCGACCTCCGAGAAAACTTCGAATTCAAGGCGGCGAAGGAAATGCAAGCGGTGCTGATGCGGCGCAAATCCGAATTGGAAATCGCGCTGCATAATGCCCGCGGAACCGCGTTCGAAAGCCCGGATACCTCGCAGGTTTCGATCGGCACCATTGTTGGTTTGCGAGATGCCGATACGGGCAAGGAGGAGATCTTTACCGTCCTCGGGGCGTGGGATGGCGATCCGGATCGCGGCATTATTTCGTATCAGACCGCAATCGGCCAGGCGTTGCTCGGGCATAAACTCGGTGAAATCGTCACTCTGACCGACGAGCACGAGACTCGCCGCTTCGCTATCATCTCCATCGACCCCGCGCCGGTTGATGTGACGCCGCCAGATCCATCTCTCACCGAAATTATCGCCGAGCCGGTTGCGGCGGAGTAAAAAATGTAGAGGCGCTTGTGCCAAGCGCCTGACG
>JBAPMH010000058.1:0-3518 GCA_049278515.1 Chthoniobacterales bacterium | reverse complement strand
GCAATGGCGACGTTGAATTTCATCTGACGAATCGCGGTGGCGCCATTAGCCAGGCCGTCTTGCTCAACCACACCGTGGATAACGGTGAGCGCGTCGTCCTGAACGGCCCCGAACGCATCCCCATCGGAGCCATCGTCGAACAGCCGGACGCGGCTCCCCTGGCCGAGTTCGCCATCGAGCGGCAAGCGGACGGGAGCGTCCAGTTCGAACGCAAGACGCCGGAAGGCGTAAACATCCGCAAGCGGTTCTTCTTTCCGCCCACGACAGAAAAGAACGACAACTTCGTGGCGGAAATGGACGTCGTTTTCCGGAATGACAGCACCCAGGCTTACAATAACGCCGGATATTTCATCACGCTCGGTTCCACCCGCCCGATCCATCCCAACGACATGACGACCTATACCCGGCTCGCCTGGTGTGTGGAGGGAAAGGCGAATGGGACCGATGTGAACTGGTTTCCGGCGCAGAATTATCCGCTGGTCGGCGTCCAGAAACGCGAGGCGAAAGCGTTTTATCGAGAAAAGGTCAACAACGCGGAATGGGCCGGCATGACGAACCAGTTCTTCACCGACCTCATCACGCCGCTCGACGCGAAAGCAGTGGAACTTTGGGCGCGACCTTTCGAGATCAAACGTCCGGATGGAGCGCCGCTCCAAGGGATGGAAGGGGCGATGGGCATGCCAGGCTTCGCGCTTCAGCCCGGGCAAACCGCCTCTTTGCGTTTCCAGCTTTACGCCGGCCCAAAAATCTACGGCCGCCTTGCCAAACTCTCCCACGACGAAGCCGAGATCATGAACTTCGGCTGGTTCAAGCTCGTCAGCCAGTTCCTGCTCAACTTCATGAACCTGATCCACGGCTGGATCGGCAATTACGGCTGGTCGATTGTGCTCTTGACCGCCTGCGTGAAGGGCGTGCTCTGGCCGCTCCAGAACAAGGCCAACCGGTCGATGCGCAAGATGTCGGCGCTCGCTCCGAAAATGCAGGAGCTCAAGGAGAAGTATAAGGACGATCCGACCCGGATGAACCAGGAAGTGATGAAGCTCTACAAGGAGCACGGGGTGAATCCGGTCGGCGGCTGCCTGCCGATGATGATTCAGATCCCGATCTTCTTTGGCCTCTTCAGCATGCTCGGGCAGGCGGCGGAATTGCGAAACGCTTCCTTCCTCTGGGTGCACGACCTTTCCCAGCCCGACACCATCGCCATGATTCCCGGTCTGGGTTGGAAGATCAATCTTCTGCCCCTCCTGATGGGCGCCACCAACATCTGGCTCATGCGGATGACGCCGAAGACGGGCGATTCGACCCAGCAAAAGGTCATGATGTTCATGCCGCTGATCTTTTTATTTTTCTGTTACAATTTCGCGGCGGCGCTGGCATTATATTACACGACGCAGAACCTGTTCACGATTCTGCAGCTTTATCAGAACCGGAAGCAGCCCGCGCCGGTCCTGGAGAAAGTTGCGCCGGCAGGGAAGCGCCCGCGCAAAGGACGATAATGACGCCGAAGGAATTACTCGACACCATCCTGGGTTATCTGGGCTTCGTGGTTCAGATCGACGAAACCCAGAGCGAAGGCGGCAATCCGACCCTGCAGATCTACATGGAGGAAAGCCACACCCTGATCGGGCGCGACGGCGAGACTCTGGAAGCGATCCAGTTTCTCCTCAACCGGCTCATTCAATCGAAGGACAAGGACGCGCCGAAGGTGATTGTCGATTGCGAGCATTACCGTTCGATGCGCGAAGACCGGATTGTGCAGCGGGTGAGGGAACTGGCGGAGCGGGTCCGGATTTCCGGACGCTCGTTGCAGCTCGAGCCGATGAATTCCTACGAACGCCGCCTCGTCCACAACGCCTTTAAGGACGATCCCGATGTGGCCACCTGGAGTCCCTCCGATTCGGCCCGGATCAAGCAGATCACCCTGCTCAAGCGCCAGGCCAATCGGCCTGCGGCCGAAAATCCCACAGCCCACGCCGGCGACGCCGCCGGAAGCTCCAAATCCCAAATCCCAAGCTCCAAAGAAATCTAAAATCCCAAGCTCCAAGCGCCAAGGCGCTGCTGAAATTTGGGATTTGGTATTTGAAATTTGTTTGGGATTTGGAAATTGGGATTTCAAGCGTAAACACAATCTTCCCGCTCCAATTGTCCCGCGACGCATGGGCGATGCGCTTGCGTTGTAGCGACGGCGCTCGGTCGCCGTAGCCCGCGTCGCTAATAGTGAATACTGACGATCTCTCCCTGAAACGGCCAATCTTCAGGCTTGCTGCATAATCCGGCCCGCACTGGATTCATGCGGACGTATTCCCATTTCTCCGAATAGCTTTCAGCACCGCGTAACAGGTGATCGAAGAACCCTTCCTGCCAGTGCGGCTTCTGAAGACCAAGTCGCAACAGCTCCTTACCCAGAACACTTCGCAAGGCTTGGACCCAGCGAGATAACGTAATGTCTGTCGGTGGAAGCGCTACGAATAGGTGAATATGATCGGGCATGATCACGTAGCGCCCGACAGCAACGTCGTATTTGTCGTGCGCTTTTCGCGCGAACGCGCGAAATGATTCGTAGATTTCCGCTCGCGCTAACATCGGACTGCGCGTCGATGTGTTGAACGTCACGAAATAAAACGGGCGTAGTTTCGTGAACAAGTCTTGGAGCCGCAATGGTCGTCGATTGAACCAATCTTCAGCGTCGGACATGTGTTCTGGGGAGGTTCGCGCACATCATGTCGGAACGGCGCGGGTATACGGCGACAGAGCGCCGTCGCTACACCTGTAGCTCGAAGGCTTGATGCTAAGCAAACTCAAACACAATCTTCCCGCTCCGCTTGTCCCGCGAGGCATGGGCGATGGCTGCTTTCGCCTCCGTGAGCGGGTAGGTCTTCTCTACCGTCGTCCGGAGCAACCCCCGCTTCGCCATCTCGAAGAGCGGCGCGAAGGTCTCGGCTCGCTGTTCCGGCGTAGCCGCGTCGTACCATTTGTTCACCCAAAACCCGGTGAATCGCAGGTTCTTGAAAATGAGCATGCCATTCGGGATGGAGAGAGGCTGCAAGCTCATCGCGCCGTAGGTCACCATCGTTCCGTCCGAGCCGAGGCATTTCGCGACACGCAACGCGTTCTCACCGCCGACTGCATTCAGAGCCAGCCGGATCGGCGCCTTTCCGATGGCCGCGGCCACTTCGTCGCGCATCTGCTCTCCATCGACCACCACGACATCGCCCCCGGCGGCGCGGAGTTCTTCGATCAGTTCCGGGCGCCGAACGACGTTCACCGTTTTTAACCCGAGCTCCCGTGCGATTTGAATCACGCACAGTCCCGCGGCGGAATTCGCTGCGTTCTGAATCAGCCACTCACCCGGCCGAAGCGAAACAAAGTCGTGCAGCATGCGCCAGGCAGTGACCGGATTTACCTTCAACATCGCGGCCTGGATCGGCTCGATCTCCGGCGGCACCGCAACCAGTCTGTTCGCGGCGATGGCGCACGCTTCCCGCCAGGTCCCGAAGCCATGCGGCAGGATCACCTGT